>NZ_JADEXR010000074.1 GCF_015206995.1 aff. Roholtiella sp. LEGE 12411
CTCCCCTCCTAATGATTATCATTTTCACACTCAGTGAGATTTAATTTCCTCAAAGCCTTATGTAGTTTGAATCTTGGTGTATTTCATCCTGATTCAGGCTTGTCAATATTTAGATGCGTTTGCCCTGGTACTTGAGCAAATTGGCATAACTTGCCTTAACTCGGTCGAGCTGTTGTTTTTGGGAGTTGGTAATTTCTGGTAAGTTATCTTGCCACTCTCTAAAAAATTGCTCATCCTCAACTAATTCGAGTCCAAAGGTGGTCTCTAAATCAAGTAGGGTAATTTCTTTAGCCTGTATTGTTTGAACCATAATCCAGAAATATTTTTGGTAATTGATAATGAAAGTAAAGAATAAAGAGTGGGTTTATGGCTGCAAATATTTGGCTTTCATAGTCTTGAGTGTTTTCTCTTGCCCTGCCATGAGTCTATTTACCCTTAGTTGCTTTGCTTGCTGCAAGTAACTCGATATATGGTTGGATTTGCTGTTTTTAGTCCTGATGGTCAGCGGATTGTTACAGCTTCAGATGATAAAATTTATCGCGTTTGGGATGTGTTGGGTAGGCAGCTTGCACAATATAAGTATTCATCTACGTTTATATCGCCAGTAAGTTTTAGCCCAGATGGTAAATATATTCTCGCGCATGTTCAGGGTAATTCTCCTGAGCAAAATGAGGTGCTGATTTGGCGGATTGACGAATTAGATGGGCTATTAGCACGGGGATGCGACTGGTTAAAAGATTATTTGAATACTTATCCTCAAGCAAGGGAAAGATTAAAGGTTTGCTGGGGTAAATAGTCGTAGGACAACGGCAAGATAAGTGCATAACAGTGCCGATAACTGTGGTTTTATTAAATTATAAAAAACCATGCTTACAAGGGGGATTGGGGATTGGGCATTGGGGATTGGGCATTGGGCATTGGGGATTGGGCATTGATTATTTATTCACCTTGTCCCCAGTCCCCAGTACCAAGACGCCCATTCTTCTGGAACTTGCTACGTTGAAGTTGGGGAATCCTGGGCGCGATCCGTTGAAGTTTCTTGGGAAAACTTCTTATGGATAGTTCTAGTGGGTTCTCCATTAGAAGCTACCGTCATCAGATAGTCAATTAAGCCATCGGAAAAAGGAATACGTAAGTGGAAGGTACCATCTGGTTTAATTTTAATGGGATCACCGCCAATGGTGACAGTTGTATTTGGTTCTGTTGCTCCGTGGATAATTAACTCAGCATCTGCTACAAACCAGGAATCTCCGTGGGGACGACTGAAGGCACGAACAACACCTGAACGGGCTATGAATAACCAGCGATGATCATCAGTCGCATAGCCAATTTCAGCCATGTAGTCGCGATCGCTCACTGGAATCGCCACAAAGCGATCGCGTGTTACTTCTTCACATTCATACTGCTGTACAAGCTGGGGACTCTGATAACTTAGGTCAATATCAGTGACATCATAGAGCCGTACTATCAGTTGAGAGCCATCTTGTTGTCGCAGTTCTTCCTTCTTGGTGTCGGTAATGTACCAACAGACATAAGCCCATTTGGGAGTACGAGGGGTGAGAACAATATTGCTCTGTTCATCTGCATTTACCGAGCTAAAGGCTGTGGCGTTGACTAACGGTAGATTTTCATCTGTGTTATCAGTATGCAGAGGACTAAAGACACGAACAATCGCTGAGCGGGCTATGAGCAACCAGTGATCGTCATCAGTAATATAGCCAATTTCTGTTATGTAGTCGCGATCGCTGACTGGAATGGCCACTAATCCATCGTTTGTTGTCTCCTCAGATTCATACTGCTGTACAAGCTGGGGATTCTGATAACTTAGGTCAATATCAGTGACATCATAGAGCCGCACTACTAATTGGGAGCCGCCCTGTTGGCGTAGTGCTTCCTTCTTGGTGTCGGGAACGTACCAACAGACATAAGCCCACTTGGGAGTACGGGGTGTGAAGAGAATACTACTCTCCTCATCTGCATCTACTAAGCCAAAAGTTTCTTCTACTGATGCCGTATCGACCGTAGTATTACTTGGTGCTTGTATATTTAATTCCGCAGTTTCCTCAACACCATAAACGCTAGCCCATGCTCCCATCCCTACACCTGTTGCTAGGGCAACATCACCTACAAAGTCGGCTGTAGCTGTTTGAGTGATATCTTTCTCTGGGGTAGGCTCTGCCTGAGATCCTTGTGGCACGGCAGTGGGTTCAGCCGCGTCCGCTACCACATTCAATACCTCTTCTGGCATATCCAGCAATTCGGGAATTGAGGTTGTAGTTTCCGCTGAAGATATTTCCACTCCGCTAGAACCTGGTGGCACTTCCGTATAAGTACTGCTCTCAACAGTCTCATTAGTTGCCTTGTCTTCGGAGCCATCACCAGAGATGGTAGTAGAAGACAAGATGTCTGCTTCGGCATTTGCTGCGAAAGTAGCATCCTGAGTTGACCTGATATTTTCTATCCAGTTTGATTCTGCCTGAAATTCTTCTTCTGTGGGATCTTCAGTGACTTCTGTATCCCAATAATCTTCTAATTCAAATGTCAATTTTGATACATCTGGCAATTCAGGCAGGGGAGATGTTACCTCACTCACTTTTGACGTATCAGGCGATTCCAAAATGGAGGCTGGGATGTCAGATGCAGGCAATTCTGCATCAGATCCCTCTTCTGGAACATTGGGCAATTGAGGATATGAATTATTGACGACAGCGGCAGGTGCTTCTATATCCCATGCAACTTCACTAGACTCAGGAGGAGTTCCCCCACCATAACCATTTGCTGCTTTTGTCTGGTCAGTTTCTTTGCCAGAAATTGCAGACCACAAAGCCGCTCCGGCTCCTGTTGCTAAAGAAACACCACCTATTAAGGCTGCACCTCCATTGCTGATATTATTCTCTGCTCCATTAGATGCGGCAGCGGTTGTGCCTTCACTAAGGTTAGAGACATCATTATTTGATTCTGCAAGATCAGATGATGTTTGATTATAGATGCTGAAAGCAGTGTGTTCAGAGGCTTCCGATCCTCGCAGACTTGCTAACTCTGGGCTATCCGGTTGAAAATCCGGGTGCGTCGAGTCAACAGATGTCGCTCCGTTAACGGGGGAAGCAACGCTGGCGTTAAGCGTTGTTGTTGGTATAGTTTCTTCACTAGGCTGGCTAGGAGGTGATTCCGGTAGGTTGTCTGTTTGCCCTTTTGACAATGGGCGTCTTCCTAAGAACCACCAAACTAACAATCCACCCGCAGCAGCAACAAACAAAGGCAGCAGTAACCAAAATGGTGTTTCCCTGTTCACAATTGGATTGTTCGCCGGAGCCACAAATGGTTGTTCGCCAACAGGAGTAGGAGCCGCAGGAGTTACAAACGGCTCGCTAGCAGAAGTAGTTGCGTTAGGTGAAGCCGTCGCAGCAGGTGTAGTCTGTGCATTGGGGGAATTTATTGCAGCAGGTGTAGCCTGAGTAGCTACTTGCGATACACTGGAGGCGATCGCTTCTGCTTCAGTTGCTCTAGCTTGTTCTATAGCTTGCTGTCCTGGCGGTGCGAGCGTAAAGCCAAGAAAGCTTGCTACATTTGGGCTAGGATTTTTCTTGTAAACGTAAACTAAAGGTTGCGAGAAAGGATATTTAGAATCGTCTGGCAAGGTTTGATGTAGTTTGAGAACTCGCACGCCTTCCAACTTCGACACCTGATTAGCTAGCACATAGCTGATGCCGTCTTTGCCCAGTTTTTTGATAATTTCTGCGGTGTTATCTTCTGCTAATTGGATAGCATTAGAGCCTGTAGCAAATTTACCAGTTTTGAAGGCTGGATAATCGCGAAAATTCTCGCGGGTATCACTCGTTGCTGGACGATCAATTACTCGAATTTTACCCGGTGATCTTCCTAACTCTGACCAATCTGTAATTCTTCCCCGAAAAATTCGGGCGAATTGCCGACTGGTTAAACTCTGCTTAAAAGGATTTTCTGCACTAACTATGATCGCAACTTTTTCTCGGCGCAAGCGGACTTGCTCCAAACCTTGCGCTTTTTCTTTCGGCGTCAAGCCACGGCCGATTGCTGCTATATCGATGTTGCCATCTAGTAGAGCTTTGAGTGCGGCATCAGTGCCATTAGCAGCAATTTCAACTTTTGTACCAGAAAATTGTTTTTCAAAATTTTCTTTTAGACTTTGGTTGATTGTAGCCAAGCTATTTGACCCATCAATCCGCACTGTTGTGCCATTATCCACTGTTTGCGGCAGTGAGAAAGAGGGAGCATCAGGTGCAGATTGTGCCAGCATCGGTGCTGACACTAACATAGTTGCTGCCATAGGTGTTGTTGCTAAGGCAAGCCCTAATGCGAGACTGACTATTGAATTATCTTTTTTTTCTTGTTGCCACATATGCCCCTTATCAAGGTAAAGGAAGACGAAAGCTGGCGCGTCCTAATCGTTATCTTTTTATGGATTTATGGATTATGGAGGAGACGCGCTAATTATACATCCCTGTTACCTTTATTCTCAGTTCCTGGAAATATTTTATGTAAATCTATACTTCGGTTTACTCTAGTTCGTTTCCAAGCTAGATTCATTGAATGTTACCAGGTTGCTAGATTATTGGCACAATATAAGTCATGGAATTACAAAATTGGCAATTACAGGACTTACGCAAGTGTCATATTTTTTTCGTTGAGGTTGTCCAGAGTCAAAGGTCAAAAGTCCAAAAAACCTTGACCCTTGACCCTTGACTCTTATACCAGAAGCCTTGTGTGCCAGTTGCGTAAGTCCTAAATTAGTAGCCATAAGATTAGAGTTCTCGACTGAGATAACAATGACAATCTGGCTTATCAATCAGCGACTCAACTAGGGCATTCAAGGCAGTAGCAGCTAAGGCGCCACCTCCTAAAGTCCCTTCGATTGTAATAAAAGGCACTTTGTTTTGCGTTAGTTGTCGCTTAGCGGCGGGAGCATGACTAAAGCCAATGGGCATTCCAATCACTAGTGCAGGCTGAATTTGCTGGTTTGCAATGGCTTGAGAAGCTTCCAGCAGCACCGAGGGAGCATAACCAATCACTAGCACACAACCGTTAGTTACTTGCTGCAATTTTTCTCGCCATTCCTGATGTTGCCAAAAAGCCAGTTCTGCCTCTGTGACAGTTGTGACGTGGGGATTGTCAATCAATGTTTCAATTTGGCATCCCAAGTGAATTAATCGCGTTTGATCCAAAGCAGCAGCAACTGTGGGGATATCTACAACAATCTGACAGCCTGATTTGAGGGCTTCTCGACTGGCGGCGATCGCATCTCGACTCAATTTCACAAATGATACCAAACTGACATCGCCACAAGCCAAAACCAACTGAGCAATTAAGTGTTGTTCAATTTCCGAACGATTAGACAAATCAGGTAACAAGCGTTGTAATGATTCTGGAAAAGCTTCTGAGTGTGTATGAACCTCAGCATCCAACCCACTCCATAGTTGTTCTAATCCCCCTAATCCAGCTTGGGTTTCGACATCGAGTAACTTGAGTTGTGCCAAAACTTCAGCTTGCATAATTTGACAATGGCGATCGCGTCCTAATAATCCTTCGAGTGCTGATGCAGTTTGCCGCAATTGAGAAATTTGCTGCATCACTGCTCTATACTGGTGCTGAAGTTCCCCGATCATGTTTGTAGTTGTTTCTGTTTCTGGTTCCACTTCCAAAATGTGGCGGATGTGGTTTAGTTGGAACCCTTGTTGTTTGAGTGCTACAATCCGTTGCAATCTCAGGACATCTTTGTTGGTGTAGAGGCGGTAATTGCTAGGCGATCGCACTGGTTGCGGTATTAGCCCCAATTGATGGTAATGCCTAACCATCCGAGGAGTTAAACCGCCTCCCACTGCATCAGTAAGTTCTTTGATGGTTAAGCTATCAGTATTCATCGGCAGCATCTTACTGCTTCTCCACTTTATACTTCATATACCCAATAAAGATAATATCGTTCACTATCCACCCAAGCTCTTTCAAAGTTATTGATAGGAATAATCTTTAAATCGTTTGTGTTTAAATTCAGTTTTTTATTTAAAATCAGCAAAATTTTGTTTTTGGCTTCTTGACTCTTGAACAGAGATGTAACTTGTCTTAAAATTTCCGATTGTTCGACATCTTGGCGACCTTTTTTAAATATAGTAAAACTTCCCATTTTTTGAACTTCAGGATAGTAAAATTTTCGATTAAGATAACCTGATAATGCAGCCATATTTGCATCTCGGCTGGCAACAATAAATTCCTTTTCTAACTGATATTGTTGAATATAACGAACTGTTTCATGACTGGCAGAAAATGGTATAATTAAATCTCTTGAAAAGCTCCATACTCCTCCAATAAATTGGAAATAAAGGATTAACATAAAAGCAACATTATGCCATTTGTGAGCCAATTTAAGTGAATTATGTCTGATAGAAAGTTTGTTAATCAAAATTTTAGACTCTTGATAATAACTTTCCAGCCATAACGCTGCTATAAAAATTAAATAAAAATGACCAAAATGTCGAGGCGCACCTAGAAATCTGAAGTATGTAAATGCCAATATTATACAATTACCTACGGTATAGAAAAAGAGAGGAAATGGCTTTACACATAATTTAATTAAGGTTAAACCTACAATAACTAGGGCAATTAAAGCACAAATAATTAAATCAAACCATTTTTTATGCGATGGTATTATTAACAAAAAACTACCAAATAATCTACCTATACTTCTCAACAAATGACGGATATCTAATTGAATCAACCATCCATTATTTAACCCTCCATGAAGATAACTATCTGGTGGAGGAGTAATAATATAAATGGCTAAAATAAAAGAACATACGATAATAGCAATACTTAAAAATAAGTCGTATTTTTGGCTTTGACTTAAATATTGCTTTCGATGCTCGCGATCTAAACAAAATTCTACTAGCAGAGTCAAGGACAAAGAAAATGATACAAATAAAGCATGTACACTACTATTTGCTAGTAAACCTAATAATATTGCTAAGTAAAAGTAAGTTGTTTTTCTAAATGAAAAAATTGTACAAAACGTAAAAATAAACAACATGCTAAATGCATAATTTCGAGAAATCAAAAGATATTCGTAAAAAGGGAAAAATCCAAATGAAAAAAGAAGCTTCTGTTTGTAATTAAAGGGGCTATATAAGCAAAAAATAGCAACGGAAACAATTGTAATAGCCCAATGAAAAATTTGCATAACAACGGGAGTATCAGCAATTTGTCTCAGAAATGCAAGAGAAAAATACCACAGAACAGGATGCCCTTCATAATTAATATTTGCAATTAAATTTCCAAAAGATTCACTGTCTCTGACAATTAGCCAGGGATTTAGTTCATCCCGCCACATCGAATGGTTAAGAATACCTATTAAACCGAGAGCCGCAAAAATAATTATAATAAACCAAGGAGAATGAAAAGATAATATGGAAAATTGTTTGATTACTTTTTTGACTAGCATTGTTAGTTGAGAACTTTTTATCAAAATGACATTCATTGTTGAAATAACTTTTTCAGGACTTACGCAACTGGCATATTATTTTCAGTTCGTAGTAAGGACTTTAGTCCTTATTTTGAAGACTAAAGTCCTTATTTTGAGGACTAAAGTCCTCACTACAAACAAAAAATTGAGATTTTTGTGACACTTGCGTAAGTCCTGTTTTTATTTAAACAACCAGTTCACTCAACGGGGGGAACCCCCGCACGTGACTGGCTCCTCTTGACTCTTGACAACCCTCATGAGTCAATATGCAAACTTTCAGGTGTTTTAGCATAGTACTCTTGACATTAACATCAATGTCAAGGTTTAGCGTGAGAGAGTCCCTGTTAATTCATCTCTCATGCTCTACCCCCAGCGTTTCACCCAATTCACCAAAGAACACACAGACACCTTAGCCGCCCTGCTTTGTGGGTTATTGTTATTTATGGGATGGTTCGCCTTGCATCTTGGTTGGTTGGGATTGGCGTTGCTGCTGTTACCCGCTGCTTATGTGATCGGTGGTTACGAAAGTGCGCGTGAAGGGTTGACTACTCTATTTAAAGAAAAAGAACTAGATGTAGATTTGCTAATGATTGTGGCGGCTGTTGGTGCTGCTAGCTTGGGTTTATGGCAAAGGGAATATCACTTAATTATTGATGGGGCAATTTTGATTCTGATCTTTGCCATTAGTGGCGCACTAGAAGGCTATGCAATGCGGCGAACTGAGCGGAGTATCCGCAGTTTGATGAGTCTCACACCAGATACAGCGAGGGTTTTACGTCAGGAAAGGGAAGAGGAGGTTTCCATCAATCAACTCAAGGTTGGTGATGAAATTGTTGTCAAACCCGGAGAGCTAATTCCTACTGATGGATTAATTGTGTCTGGTTACAGCACCCTTAATCAAGCTGCGATTACAGGGGAGTCCTTACCTGTGGAGAAAACTGTAGGTGAGGAAGTATTTGCCGGTACACTCAACGGCTATGGTGCGTTACAAATTAAGGTACACAAACCAGCAGAAAGTAGTTTAATTCAGCGGGTGATTCGCTTGGTAGAACAGGCGCAGACTGAAGAACCCCCTTCGCAACAGTTTATCGATCGCTTTGAACGGGGATATGCAAAAGTAATTGTGGTGGCTGGGATATTATTGGCAGTTTTACCGCCATTTCTTTGGGGTTGGAGCTGGGAAACTACGATTTATCGCGCGTTGACTTTTTTGGTGGTAGCTTCTCCTTGTGCGCTGATGGCTGCAATTATGCCAACGCTGCTTTCAGGAATCGCCAATGGTGCAAGACAGGGGATTTTATTCAAAAATGGCGCTCAGTTGGAGAAGATTGGCAAAGTCCGGGCGATCGCCTTTGATAAAACTGGTACTCTAACAACAGGACAGGTGCAAGTATCTCAAGTAATTCCAGCTAGTGAATACACCCAAGCTGATGTCTTAAAAATCGCAGCAGCGGTAGAATCTGGTTCCGAACATCCCATCGGTAGGGCAATTTTGCAGGCGGCTAGTGATTTGGATTGGGTTAGTGCAGTTGAAGTGCAAGCGATACCTGGACAGGGAATTGTGGGAATCGTCAAAGAACAAAAAATGATTGTGGGGAATGCCGCTTTTGTGCAACAGTATGTTACTAATTTACCTGAAGAATTGCGGCAAATGACTCAATCTCTGGAGCAAGAGGGTAAAACCGTCGTTTGGGTAGCGAGTGGAGGAGTGGTGTTTCGACTACGCTCAACAACCAAAGAGGGGGAGATAGGGACAGGGGATGAAGATTCAAAACTATTATCTGGGTATCAGGTGATCGGTGCAATAGCGATTGCAGATGAGGTGAGAAAACAAGCAGCTGCAACCATTACCCGCTTAAAGAAACTGGGAGTTGAGCAAATTGTCATGTTAACCGGAGATAATGAGGAAACTGCTCACAGCGTCGCCCAAGCGGTTGGGATTGATCGGGTATATGCCCAACTACTACCAGAAGATAAACTGGATATCATCCGTCATCTACAACAACAGTATCAAACTGTGGCTATGGTAGGGGATGGGATCAACGATGCACCTGCTCTAGCTCAAGCATCTGTGGGTATAGCGATGGGAAGCACTGGTAGCGATGTCGCATTAGAAACCGCAGATATAGTACTGATGACAGATAGGTTAGAAAAAATTGCCGTGGCGATACATTTGGGTAGGCGATCGCAAGCCATAGTGAAACAAAATATAGTTGTAGCGTTAGGTTTCATTATGTTGCTTTTGGTGGGCAACTTTTTAGGAAATATCAACTTACCCATTGGCGTCATTGGGCATGAAGGTTCTACAGTGTTAGTTACTCTCAGTGGACTTAGATTGCTTAAATAAGCTACTCTTTGACAAAGGGACAAATTCAATTTGTCCTGTTTTGGTATTCCGCACAACTTTAACTAAATGGATATTCTCTTGCTGGCGATCGCCATTTGGCTTAAAAGAGATTACTCCTGTAACTCCAGTTGCTTTAAAATTAGTTTCAGCCATTGTCTTCTGCACATCTGTACGACTGGGTGATGGTGTTTTTTCCAAAGCTGCCAGCAATGCACGAGTTGCATCATAAGATAGTACAGTATGCCAGTTCTCTGATTTTCCCCAGGATTTATCAACTTGTTTAGGCAATTCTTGTTTGAAAAGACTCTTAGAATGCCAAGGTATAGCCAATACTGAGCCTGCTTCGTTTTCTGCTATTGCCTTGAGTAGCTTGTTACTATCTAAACTATCTCCGCCAACTATTAAATATTTATACTTTTTGGCATATTCTATTACTTGAACTGCTGGATCTGAAGTAAGACCATCACTTGTAGGAAATAAAACTATAGCATCTGCTTTCTGTTCTCTTACCTGATCTATAGTGGATTCTAAATTATCAGACAAAGGTATCTCTGCTACTACTTTTCCACCTAACTCCAAAAATCTAGCTTTCATTTGTGTTTGCAGAGATTTACTATAATTGCTACTAGGATTAAAAAATATCGCTGCTTTACGTTTATTTTCTTGTTTCAGATAGTTAGCTAAAGTTTGAGCAATGACACGATTACTAGGAACAACTCGGAAAAAACAATTAGGATAATTTAATTGACACACTGTTGACAGATCTTCTGATGTAGCTGTGGGAGAAACTAATAATAATTTTTCTTTTTGATAAATCTTAATAGCTTCTATAGTTGTATCACTTCTAAAATGACCTATAACAGCTAAAACATCACGTTTTTTTACTAAACTTTCTGCTATCTTTTGTGACTGCTCAATTTTATTATTATCACTAGCAACTAAGACTTTGAGACCAAATTTTTGAGTCTTATAATCTTGATTAAATTCATCTTGTGCTTGGGCAACACCACGCAAAATTTCTTTACTTGAGTTGATGCTGTCGTTATTGTTATCGCTAATCGGAGCTACAACAGCAATAGTGTAAGTTTTTATTTTTTCAACTGCGAGGCGGGCGTTATTGAGGTAAATTAAGGTTTCAGGATCATGATATCTTTGCCATGCCTGCTCGAACCAAATTATTGCTTCTTGGTAATTACCTGCTGCGATAGCCTTTACGCCCCTTTCTTTTTCTGGTAATTTAGTATTGATATTTGGCAAAAGAATCTCTTCACCACAACTCATATAGTCATCTAGTGGAAAACTCCTGAGCCAAATTTTTGAACACCCATCCACTCCATTTAAATACCAGTAGCTGCTAGGTAATCCGAGTCCAAATAAAAGAGCAGCACCAGCTACCCAACTTGGGATACGCGGCAAAATAATAGGATTATTGAGACGTTGCAAAATTAACTGCATATTTTCAGGACGATTTTTCCAGTATGGCTCCATCATTTCGTCGAGCAAATCGAAAAGCGTAGATGTGTAGAGACTTGTCGTTAAACATCGCCATCTGAATTTATCTAACCAATCTATCCAGTAATTTGATTTATATAAAACTTTATCTCGCCAAATTAACTTGCCTGTTTGATGATCTTCTTCAATGTTAAAAGGAGGCTTTCCAGTTAGTAAATAGACAAAAGTTCGCCCCAACGCAAATAAATCTGATTGTGCTACTGCGTTACCTTTCATTTGCTCTGGTGGTGAGTAACCTGGCGTACCAATTATTGTATTCTCTTGGTGTTGCTGCAAATAAGTTTGTGCTAAATCTCTCACGGCTCCAAAATCAATCAGCACCAGATGTCCGTCTGGTTTAATCATGATGTTTGCTGGTTTAATATCTCGATGGAAATACCCCTGAGCGTGAACTTTAGCTAAAATTTCTACTAATTGTTTTAAGTAGGCGATCGCTTGCTCTGGTGTTATGGGTTTGTTATCCTGATTCTCTAACCATTGTTGCAAATTTAAACCATCAATTTTTTCCATCACTATGCAGTGTAATGGCTCTGAGCAATCTTTAAATCTCAATTCAAAATATCCATCTGGATCGACTTTAGGAACTCCGGAATTGTTTAAACGGCTCAATACCTCGGCTTCTCGCTGAAATAAATTAATGACTTTATGCTTATTTTCTAAGTTGCTAAACCGAGATAAACTCAAAACTTTCAGAACTTTTTTGGTACTATTATCTTCTACCTCAAAAGTTCTTGCAAAGCCTCCACCTCCCAAGAGTTTAATCACTCGATATCTATTTTTTATTAATAGATTTACCCCACAGTGACGGCAGAAAGTTTTGCCGTTGTCATTCATGGGGTCAGCAGGGTTTGTACACTTGGGATTTAGGCAATAGCTCATATCAGCCAGATGAGTATTTTAGTGAAGCAATCTTATCAATTTATCGAAGAAGGCAGTCTTGCTGAGGGCAGCTTTTCTGGAGGAAAACTGCCCTCAGCAATACTGCCGCGACCAGAGGGAGCAAGGGTTTAAGACCCCCTCCAAATTTTCAATTTGGTGGCTCTTTTTCAGGAGGGGTTTGAATCCTATAAGTGAAAAAAAAACCTTCTGCCTCCTGCCTCCTGCCTCCTGCCTCCTTCAATTAACGCAGGCAACATTAATGGACAAGATACCCGCACTCTCAAGGCATAAATTTGCTTACGTTCAAATCTACCCTGCATATAAAAATTAAATTAGAGTTAAAATTATTATTTTTTGATAAAACTCAAGCGCATTAGCATTAATTATTTAAATAATTAGCTTAATTCATCAGGGTTGTTATTAGAGAGCGATGCACTAGCTATAAAATTCCTATTTGATTTTTGAAAAAAATTCACTACACCTTTATTACTTCTTCCCTATTCCCCATTCTCCATTCCCTATTCCCTATTCCCCATTCCCTGTTTCTACAAGTGATTCAGCAGCAATCAAACCGGATTACTATAGTAATGAATACAACTAATAGTAATCATAGCGATTTTCTTCGTCTATTTGTGGTCAGATACTTAATAATGTATAATAAATTCCGATAGTTCAGGCTGCTTGTCAAGTATTAAATTGCTTGCTGGTGCTGCTAAAGTTATGTTGTATGTCCAAATCTGCAATCACCGTAACCGTCAAGTTATTCGCTGCTTATCAAGAAGCCTTTGGAGTTTCAGAACTAATACTGAAAATTCCATCTGGTACATCGGTAAGTAGAGTATGCGATCGCCTGATAGCTGAACACCCCGAACTCAACCAATTGCGAGATGTAACCCGCTTTGGGATTAATCTAATATTTGTCGAACCAGACACCCAGTTGCAAGATGGCGACGAAGTAGTGTTAATTCCACCTGTCAGCGGTGGTTAGCCTTATTTTATCTTGGTGCGGAAGCGAAGAAAGCCATAAGAATTAGCTGGTATGCCAGATTGAGTTGCCGCTGGTAAATCGGGTAAATCTGAACTCCGGGTGATATTCACCACCACAGCCCCATTAGTGTTAGTACCACAGTATGATGGTGTAGCTGGATCGTTAGCAACATAGAAACGTCCGCGATCGCTTGATTCTTCTACATTGCTGAGGTAAACCGTAGGCGTGTTAGAACCAACAGCAAGGGCAATACCTTGATCTGCTCCTGGTAAACCACCATCATTAGGAGTTTTACCATTAAAGGCACTAGGAACAAAAGTAGTACTGGTAGGAACTAAGTCACAGAATTTCACATTTGTAGTGTTGCTAGGGCCCTTGGAGAGGAAATAGATGGTGTATTCTAGCTCATCTCCTGGCTTAACGGTGCCAGCATTAATTAATCCTCGCAAGTAGCTAGCAGGCCATTTGCTATCGTTATCGTCAGAAGCATAAGGTTCTGGCACATAGTTGGCAGCATTAACAGCAACATCGCTGCGACCATCCACAATATCATTTAAGTCCTGGTTGTTGATGCGGGTAATGCGTTTAATTAACAGCAGCTTAGCAGTAGCACCATTATTTAATGCCGTAAACAAAGTCGGATCATCGTCTGCGGTGTCGTTAGGATTATTACCAGTATTTACATTATCGTTAGCAGCCTGGGAGAAGGAATTGCCGGGGATCGGCGGGTTACTAGTAGCGCCAGCAGAGTCTGCATCTGTTAGTGCTATGCCAACTGTTCCTGAAGGATTATCGGGTGTATTAAAGTTAGCACTAGCCTGGTTACTAATTGCATTGCCGCCATTGGCGTCGTTAATTGTGGCAGTGATTACGATAGTGATAGTGTCGCCTACACGCAGAGTACCAGAATTGGTAACAGCACCAGAGCCGTTGTAACCGGGATTGAGTGTGATATTATTTCCCGCAGTAGTAGCAGTAATTGCTGCGCTCACAAAGGTTAACTGCGAGGGTAATAAATCGTTAACAACAAAATTGATGGCACTGCTATTACCTGGATTCAGGTTGGAGTAAGTGATGGTATATTCGATGCGATCGCCTATAGTTACTGTTCCAGTATTATCATTGTCTGCAAGGAAGCGAACAGATTTAGTTCCTCTGACATTTGCTTGAGCGTTAGTAGTAATTACCAAAGGAGTAGTGATTGCTTGACTTGGAAAATATGCCCAAGTATCTATTCCTTTAAAGTCACCATAGTTACTACTAAATTCATGCTCTCCTAACGCACTATTAATCCCTCTAGCAGCATTACGCGGGCTAGTCGCTCCTGTACCACCTAAGTCAATCACCGTACTATCAGCGGTAGTATAGTTATTGTCGTTGTAATAAATGGTAGTTGAGCCAATGGGCTGTCCATTTTGATTTACAAGGTTAGGAAAAGCAGTGGGAGGGTTTTCCATTGTGATTTTAAACCCCAGCGGATTATTTTCAGCATCCAACATGGGAAAATGATATTCACCTGCCCGTGTTGTGATTATGGCATTGTATGGTGCATTTCCTGTTCGAGGTTGGAGATTAGTGCCACTTGCATCCTTCCCATCCCAAAACACCACATTTGAGCCGACAGACAGCACATTTTGTAGCACTCTATCGCTACTAGGGTCATAAATGCCATCAATATTGGTGTCAATAATTATTTGATAGCTACCAGTTGAACTGGCGCTGAAGCTAAAATTGCCTCCCACACCCACAGTAGTTTGGTTCCCACTACCTCCAGTACCCCCAGTGAATTGGAACCCAGTTGGTACTGTCGGAGCAATCGCTGCAATAGGAATACTTAAACCATTGAGAGTTGCGGTGTCGGGTCGATTGAAGAAAACTAAGTGGGTAGTATCTGTTGATGTATCAGCAACAGTTGGATCTTGGACTCGCACATTCCCACTAAAAATCAAATTATTATTATTAGCGCCGCCAGCAGAATGGTAAACAGTACTGTTATTTGTTCTATCAATATATCCCCGGTTGTTAGCAAAAAAGATGAAACCAAATGGATCGACTCCATTCATGTCAGTTTCGTACCGATACCCATCTTTGGTTTGAATATAAAGCTTAGAGTTGAGTGCTATGGGAGTGGTACCACTGGCATTTGCCCCCATATTCATAGCAATATAGTTAGTAAATACTCGCCCTGTTTTGGTAACGCCGTTACTATCTCGAACTGTGATATCCCAAGCAGCTACCCCTGAAAGTTGAGTACCATCTGTAGGAAATGCCGCCGTCGTAGCTGTTGGCGGCGGATTACTTGTACCACTTGTATTCGGAGAATGAAATTCAATTTTGTAAATACCAGTTTCTGTAGCGGTGAAACTACAAGGAGTATAACCACCAGTGTTAGGTAAAGGGCCAGCTGTTTCTTTGGCAATAGTGTTAATAAAACCAAAACCAGAAGTCAGAACATCACAAGAGCCATTTTGACCACCAAAGGGACTGCGGTAAACGATATCTTGTGGGTTTGAGAAGCTAGTAGTTACACTAGAGCCAAGATTAACTGTTTCTCCCGCTTCCACATAAACTTTGAGTGTGGTTTTCCGAACAATACCTGCTGCTGTTAAATCTGACCATTCCAGGTATGGTCTGTATCCCCCATCAGAAATTAACTCTTTGCTACCTTCAGCCCAGCTAGGTTGTATCCCTCCCAAGATACATAAAAAAAAGGCTAAATTACCTAATAATCGCCCTTGGTAGCTTCTTAGTAAGTGACATTTCATCTTTATGTTCATAAACAGGTTTTGCATTTGGCAACTATTAGTTCCGGGTAAGAAAATTTACTATTTACATTCACGTTCACTGTCGCGATCGCTTTTACAATACTTATACCGATTCAATCAATAATTAGTAGAGACGTTGCATTGCAACGTCTCTACATGAAGGGTGTAAATATCACATCCATAAATTTGCAGTATTATTTTTGTCTTTGTTCCATTTAGTGGGATTATTAATGATGTATTCTCGAATTCGGTCTAAAGAACCATCAGCACGAATAATGTGCTCGTAAAATCGGTCTTGCCAACCAAAATCTTCAAAACCATTTTTCCTACACCAACGGGTAACGGCAGATTTGTATGAGCGTGCGATCGCGCCCAATGAACCCGCTTTAGGAGATATGTTAAACATGAATTGTCGTTGTGTAATGTTGCATAATGCATCACGTTTTGTAGAGACGTTGCATTGCGACGTTTCTACATTTTGGGGACGATCGATCACGATAATGCCGTGTACGTGATTGGGCATAATTACATAGACATCGATGTAGATGTAATCAAAATGGTTAGGAATATCTGACCAGAATTGTTGGGCTGTTTCTCCAATTGCAGATAACCGCATCTCACCCCCATTAATATCCCCAAAGAAATGAAAGCGATCGCTCGTACAAATTGTCAGGAAATACCAACCATTGGCAGCATAATTCCGATTTGGCAATCGGATGGACTCTACTCGGTATTTGCCCTTAAATCTTGGTTTGTTCATAATTACAATTCAAAATTTGCGTCATGTAGAGACGTTGCATTGCAACGTCTCTACACGTTTAAATTGATGGATATGTTTTTACTACCCTTCTGTTGTCTTGGGCTGCTGTTGTTGACGTGGAACAGGTTTTTGCTGTCCAAACCCATCAAATAATTCATTGAGCTTAACCGTTAAACCCAAATAGGGGCCGCCTGCGGAACGTGTCCCGGAAAAATCCCGGTCATCGACTTGACCAAAAACATATCCAGCAGAAAGACGCAAGTTAGGAGTAAGGTAGTAGCCTGTTTCTACAACAAAACCTGTTTCAGTGTAGTTAGCTTGACCAATCCAGCGAGCTTCACCCACTAAATCCATGCTGTATCCCAGGCGGTAGGTAGCTCGAATCTGCGCCAGATTTACCATACTAGTACCAGCTAAATCATTAGCTAAGTAAGATGTGCTGTTACGCAAAGCATACTTGCCATAAAATTCCCATTGCCAGTTGGGTGCATAAATAGCTTCTAAGGCAAAGGTATGGTCTTCGGAACCTGTACCACTGCCTAAAAGAATGGTGTCAGGAATCACATCTGGATTTTGGCGATATTCATAACGCAATAAAGCATTGAACTGATCGTCATTGGGGTCGCGGTAGGCTAAACCTAGTTTCAGATTAACCCTATCTCCCAGTAGTCCCGTCAGCTTTTGATTGGAAGAATTGGCTTGTTGATAGCGTACTAAAGCCGTAATAGCCGGAGAGATTTTACCCGTAGCAGCAGCAGAAATAACCGTATTAGAACCACCAGAAGAAGTGCGATGCTCGTAGCGAGCACTGGTCTGAAACTGCGGATTATCGCTGTATTCCAGTCCAATGCTATAGCTATCACCACCATTAAATGCGATCGCAGATGCTGCTTGACCAAAGGCGTAGGGTTGGGCAAATTGCTGACCTGTTGCAGTCCGTCCGAAGAAGCTACCAAATACGTGTTCATAAGCTAAGTTCAACCTTAACCCTGGAGCAATAGACCAACGGTTATTCAGACCAATTGCCCCTTGGGTAGTCATTTCATTAGCACCACCCAAAATAGAATAACGACCAGTCAAAGTAGTATCAGGCCCAAGTTGGTGTTCGCCATTGATATTTAAGCTAGTAATAGAATTACCCGACAATTGACCACGAGTGTAAAACTGTTGGGCTAGACTGACATTGACACCAGGTATTACAGCCCAATTTAACCCCAAGACTGTACGGTCTGGATAAACACTATCAGCATCAGCAGATAAGGTCAGCTCATTTTGCGCTTGAAAAGTCAGGTTATTGACGATAGGAACTGTAAAGCGCGAACGTAACTGATCAGAATTACTAGTTAGAGCATTGCTAGAGATGCGATCTTCTCGATAACGATGAATCCAATCCACATCAACGGTAGCGCTACCCAAGCGTTGTTGAATTCCAGCGGTAATTGTTGTTAGCGAATTATCAACTTTACTCCCAGGTATTGCCTCCGAACGCGGTGAAAATAGTTCCTCAAATGTATCTAGCGGTTGAGGTGCAATACCAAAATTATCTTCGTGGTCATATTGCACTCTGACATTGGTACTTGAAGTCAATTTGCCTGTCACCTGTGCTCCATAGCGGGTTTGTCCTGGTACAAAGCTGATAGTGGCATTATTGGCAAAGCCTGTATCAGCAAACCGATAATAGGCACGACCTTGAATACCATTGGCAATCTGTCCTTCAGCTTCTAAACGATAAGCGTCACCACTGACTCGAATGAATTCAGAATCATTAGTGGAATGGGCATATTCTGCGATTAACTTGCTCTTGTCGCCCAAAGCGATGAGTGCATCTGCGCCATAGAGTTGGAAGTCACGCACACCTTGCTTTT
This sequence comes from aff. Roholtiella sp. LEGE 12411, assembly GCF_015206995.1. Lineage (GTDB taxonomy): Bacteria > Cyanobacteriota > Cyanobacteriia > Cyanobacteriales > Nostocaceae > Komarekiella. Next base: position 18,606 of record NZ_JADEXR010000074.1, read on the forward strand.
CTTGGATATAAGTTGCTCCTAACCAACTTTCATGGTTGAGGTTACGGGAAAGGTTATATTGCAAACGACCAGCATAGATATTACTATCAGAGTCTTGGCTGTCGTATTGGTAGCTAACAACAAGCCGGCGTACTAACACTTGTCCAGTTTGATCAATATCGGTGCGAAGCAGCGGTTCACGGAATAATAAAGTACCGCGATCGTAATCGATATCGTAGTCTGGCCCGCGATTCAGCTGTTTACGTTCTAGTACAGTACCAGGACGATTGAGTTCTTCTAACTCGATAAAGACATTTTCGCTACCTGGTTGTAGTAGTCTGCGAGAGAGGAAGTAATAACCACTAGTGCCATCGGGAGCAATGGTATCCCGTTGAAACCCTTCTAAATGGTTGCCATAGAAACCTGTAATTTGTAAGTTTCCCAGGTTGTAGTTAGCTTTAAAGCCATGGAGTTGACGAGTGATGGAAGTGAATTGCTGTGATAAACGAGCAAATTCTTCAGTATTGTAGTCGCCCCACATGGCGTAATCAGGAGCAGCACCGGGGATACCAGTTGAACGCTCGAAACGCAGAAACACACTGTCAATCGAAGCAGCTACAGCATCAACTTTGGAACTGTCGCCGTAGACGGGATAGTTTTGCTCGCTGAATTGGTATGTTTTAAATAGACGATTATCACAGTTGCAATCTTCGTTGAGGCTGCGAGAACTGTTGTATGCACCTGTAAATAGCCACTCACCGATCGCACCAGTTGCAAATACTGCTGAGTGAAAATCTAATTGGGTTCTGTTATCTCTATCGGGACGCAGAAAATCACGGAAACTGCCGTAATAATCTGTACCTCTAGCACCCAAACGCAAATCCACTACCCCTGTCACCAAACTAGGACGCAGTGCCGTTTCCAATTGCAGTTGGGTAAAAGCTTCTAAATCATTAGCTATTGCCCGAATTCGGACAGTTTGCGCTTTGAGATGCGATCGCAAAGTGGCAGTAAATTGCCCATTGCGTGCCTCCACTTGAAATCCCGGTTGATCGGGTTTGAAGTCTACTCCAACCAACTCCCCAGCCGAGGGGATCAGGGTGACAACAGCATCCCGGTTAGAGCGATTGCTGTTCGCATCGACGAGTTGACCCCGGATTGTAGCTGTGGAACGTCCATCAGCTGGGATCTGGGACTCAACTGTTTCCACAGTTAGTTGCTGTGGCGCTCTCCGTACTGCTATGCGTACTGTTACAGGGAGTTCTGTCCCCCCTACTACTTGCGCCGAAATGGTGTTATCACCTTGTTTTAATGGTACACCATACCATGTCTGCGTTAACAAGTTAGTGCTGGCATCGCTCTCCATCCGTCCCACTAAAGAAGGATCTACCAACTCGCCATTTACTCGCAATTCCACCTGACTACCAATAGGAAATTGCACAATTACCGTAGTAGCTGCCACATCTACAATACTGCTAGCCGTGGGCGTCAGGATTTTTACGGCTGTTGAGGTTGGGGAGCGTTGAGAGGGGGAAGTAGGGGGAGGAATTTTTTCTTTGTCTTCAGCTACTGCTGCAATTTTTCTTAAGCCTCTGGGCAACTGCATATTAGTTGCTGGTTGAAATGGTTGTATTTTAATATCAGTTGCCTTGACACTTGGAGTTATAGTTGCGTTGGATATGTTCATCTGCTCCTTGGATTTATACTGATTTGCAATATCAATTTCAACTGGTAAAGATGTTGTGGAGAAGAGGTTTCCGCTAGTTTGAGTTTGTATTTGTATGTCCTTAATAGGTTCTGCTTTGACTATGATGGGCTGCAAAACTAGGCTGACTAACGACATAGCCCCCATGAATCTCAGGTTAAAAGTAGTTGTATAGTGCAGTCTCGGTTTCATTTCTTGACTTGCTCCTGGAAGGTGGGGGTAACTGCGAAGTTCATGCGTACCAAGCCACCAGGCTCTAAGCGCACCAAGCGAGATTGGCTATTGCGTTCCCGAAATTTCCGATTGGGCGCTAGAGTGTAACCGGGAAGACTGCTGAGGTCTAGTACACCCGTGTGGTTTCCAGGCAAGACGTTGGCTAAGGAAAACAAACCATTAGGATCTGTGATTATACGGTTGCCACCCTCCATAAAAATCACCGCATTGGGCATCCCAGGCTCACCAGGTTGTTGTTCACCGTCAAAGTTCTGATCAACAAACACGCGACCAATGATTGTGCCACAGTCCGAGACAATCCCCGGTCGTATTTTCAATTGGTGTGTTGCTGGGCCATCCTTAGTGCTAAAACCGTTGTCAGATCTTCGTGCATTGACGATCGCACTATTGCGACCATTACCACGCAGAGAATCACTCGTTAATTGAGCTGCGTAAGCAATATTCAGGACTTTATCTGTGGGAATTATTACCTCTGTGCCGAATGTCACAGTGTTCCCGTTACGTTGGAAGGTGATGGTGACTGGTTTGCCATCTAGTTCTCCCCGCACAGATTTAGATAAGAAGTTAAATCCTAAAGGTAGATTGTCGGTGACAACTACATTACTCAAATCAGCATCAGCCTGATTTTTAACTGACAGGCGATAAATCACCGTATCTCCGGGTTCAGCAGTAGCGCGATCGCCTGTTTTGATCACCCGCACTTGATTTGCTTGACACATATTTGTGGTAAGTTCAAATGCTAATAAGTTCAGTCCAACTACTTCGGCATTGGGAACAAAAACAACTGTGTCTTCTACTTTGGTGTCACCAGTCAGACTAATTGGTTGACCATCCAGGGAGGTAGCAATATACCGAATCACATTATTGTCAATACTATTAACGATTTGAATTTTGATCCGTCGCTGCTTGTAGATTGAATTTGGTGGTGGATTGACTACAAAAATGTACGTTTTACCCAAATCGGTCTGACCCTTACTCGGATCAAATAGAAAGTTGTATGCACCTACAGAGTTATTCGTAATGAAATAAGGGTTACTATTCTCGATATTCGGTGCTTTTCCACCAGGAATGTTGTTGTTAGGAATATCAGGCAATTCTGTCCGACTCAGAGCAGCCAATTTTCCTAATTTTGTCCCACTTGGATCGCTAGGATTAGGTTCGTATAAGCCGACTGAAAAACCTTTATAGTCAGGTATAAGTGTGCCAGCACAACCTAAAATCCGCCCTAATGGGTCAATTAATGGATTAGGACTAAGGTTGATCTGACTAGAAATTCCTTGATAATTATAATTACTCGTAGAATCTGTATAAGTATAAGTAGCTTGATTTATTAAGTTGATTACAGGCTGAAAACTAACTTGATTTTGAGTCTGTTGAGCTATTGCTTGTATAGGTATGGTAGTTTGCAATACACTTGCCAGAATAACAGTTGCTGTTAACCGTCGGCACCAGCCACTACTAGAAGTAATTTGCTTTTTTTTGTTAGGAAGAATCCTTAACATATCTCCTCTGGTTGCCACATTTTTTTGTTATAAAAGTACTTGCTATTAATGGAAATCCCGAACTCTTAAATGGCGCTTATTCATAAGTGAAAAAGCAGGGGCAAAATTTGTAACTTTTCCCTTGCCCCTAGAACACCGATTCACTATTCAAGATAGGGGCGAGAAAAACCGATTATTTCATAGAGACGTTGCAATGCAACATCTCTACAGTCAACGATAATTGGTCGTTTTACCGAAAAGAAATCGGGTTTTTGCAATTACTGAATCGACGCTCTAGTAAATCAGCGCACCTGAGTTTGATAAGTTGCTTTGACTGTTGTCTTGGCCGCCACTGATGGAATGAGTAAACGAATGTGGGTATAAACACTCGCTGGTGCTGGTTTAGTTTCCACTTTGCCGTTGGAGAGGGTGACTTTAATGGTGGGATTTTCCATAAAACTGCGTCCGCCATCAATGCTGTAGGTAATTTTGCCATTGTTGGTGATATTGGCAGACTTAAGCACGTATAGCATTCCTTGAGGAATGGGTTGATTGAGAGTTAGATTCTGAAGTTGGCGATCGCTTTTGTTTTCGCCACTTAAGGTGTAGCGCAACACATCTTTTGGTTGCACTACGGCTGTATCTGACAGTGATTGCCATCTAACCGTTTGCTGATTGTGTTGATCTTTTGTCACCAATTGCTTTTGAGCCTCTAAACGTAACTGTAATTGCGGCTGACTTTTGAGATTCTGAGCAATAGCACTTCCAGATTGCCAAAAAGAAGCCACTCCCGGCATTTGACTGACAAATGGAACTGTTGCGATGAGAGCGATCGCTCCCATACCTGCAATAGAAATACGGTTCATAATTAATCACCTCAAAAAACTCCAGAATGTTAATTGCTTTATCTTTCCCTGCTTTTGCTAAGGAATATTGTCAATCTTCTCTTTGCTTGTAAAAAAAAGTTGGGAGTCAAGTGAAACTATCTAGTTCACCTTGCGTTGAAAGGTAAATGTTCTTTGAATACCCGGTGCGATCGCGCCAGTGACCGTATTCACATACTTAGTAACATCCGTGTTTACCGTAGTTCCAGTTTGATCGATGCCAGAGGTGCTAGCTGGATTACCACTGTAGAATTGGATGGTTGCAGTCCCAGAATCTTTAGCTGAGCCAACAATATTGCTGGTATCAATTTGAGTGTTGTTATCGTTATCTAGCGCCCAATTGTTGGGAGATTGCGTACCATCCTCAGTAATCACAAGTTTGTCAGCATTCAAAATCACATTACCTGTTCCAGCTTGAGCATTAGAAATGTTTGTGTACTGAATTTGATACTCAATAATGTTTCCTGGTGCAGGTTTTTTCAGAGCAGTACTGAATGTGCCATCATTCCCCTGGACTACTGGCCCAATTCCTGGTAAAATTCGCGATACTTTCAGTAGTTTCAGGAAGCCAGTATATACGCGATCAATAGTGATATTTTGACTATCAGGTATGTTGTCAGCGTTGGTATCAATGGAGCTAAGCAGATAAACTGGGAAGCCAAATTCTTGATCGCCTGGGTAGTCAGCAAGCGTATCGGTAGACAAGGACGTGTTAGTTGGTAAATCAATTTCCACGCCATAATTGATACTTGCGCCAGCAGCAACGTTGGAAATTACAATCGGTGTACCAGTGGTTGTAAAGGTTCCTGCTGCTTGATTGTAGGTATAAACAGCAGACTGACTATTATAAGTAATTGTCACCTTAGTCCCATCCGGCAAATCTTTGGGATTCGCTGGTGCAGTTGGCACTATCGTGATGTTACCGGAACTAGTGCCATTATTCTTAATTGTGTTTGTGAAGCCAACAGATTGCGGGTCAAGTTTAGTATTAGGTGCTGTACCAGCAGGAACGAGAGAAGATTTATTCGTGAAGTCATCGTTGGTTTGACCCGATGGCCCAGTAGCATCTGGCGTATTCTGCGGCCCGTTGAGGATTGCTGAAGCTACAGACGTTTGTAGTGTGAAGATGTTCGCTTCACCGCCTGTTGTACCATCACCACTATTGTTATTACCGACGTCAACTCCTGTTTCTGGAGTTGTTGGGTTATTAATGAAACCGTCATCAACACTAGTAGGTGGTAAAGTATCGGGAATACCATCACCAGGCTGACCAGGAGCTACAGGAGTATCTGTACCCGCAGGAGGCGTCATGTTGCCTAAAGGCCCGTTGTAGTTGCTAGGATTTTGGTCACCAGATTCGTCGTATACTGGGAAATTATTGGTAGGAGTTTGACCAAACAATTGGGCGATGTTGGCGATAGTTAATGGTGAAGTTGCAGTTGATTTAACAGCTAACTGAACCGAGAAGCCATTCACCGTTGTACCAGGAGCAATGGAAGTCAGAATAGCTGGCTTATTAATAAAACCAACACGAGTTATACCTACTAGTGTGTCAGCACCTTGTAAGGGGAAGGTTTTCCAATTAGCTGTATTGGCATCAGTCGTGACTGAATTTGTGGTGTATACTGCTTGCCAACCAGCAGGCGGAGTTGGTGCAACTGCAAGCTGTGTATCTGTGGGAATCGCATCAGAAATTAAGATGTATGTGCCAGGAGTACCATCTACATTAATGCTTGTACCCGTCAGAGCTACTGGGGTAATTCCTTGTCCTGTTGGGTCATTGTTCTCAACCCGCAAATTCAGATCATAGGTCAGCTTATCATCCGCGATCGCCGATGTACCAGCATTGTTGTAAGCACTGCGAGTTTTGAGAATAGTTGCTAAAGCGTAGGTCTTTAGTGTTGAACCCACCTTAATTTGATCTGTGGCGCTAGCTTCTCGTGTACCGTTGATTGGTGGGCCAGCTACCTCACCAGGACTACCATCAGGGTTATCTACGGTGAACACATCACCACCATCAGGACTCCGCGGTTGGTTTTGAGCATTACCAGGAGTGCTACCAAGGGTAACAGTAATTACGTCGTTGGGGTTAGCACCATTCTGTACAGTAATTGGCACACGCACCAACACCGTACCACCAGACGGAATGGAGGGTGTATCTACACCACCTGGAGATACGTTTATCCAAGTTGTGCCGCCGTCGATGCTGTATTGTAGGTTATTAAGCGTACCACCATTTGGTAATGTGCCAGAAACTATACCTGGCCCAGTTGTTGTAGCTTGGTTAGGAATGCGGAATTTGGTTGGATCATTACCAACGTTCGTCAGAGTGTACGTATATATTAGTAAATCACCAACACCAACAGTACCACCGTTATTATCTAAGACACCAGCAGCCGTCACGGTAATACCAGCGACCTCAGCTACAGTTACAGTAACCGTGTTAGAGGTCGCATTTATAATTGTCCCTGGATTTTTGGGATCTTCATAAGTTGCAGTGGCTGTGTTACTGATAGATTGACCCGCAGTAGTCCCATCAGCTAGTACAGGTGCGATAAATTGGAAAAGGCTACCAGTTAATAATGCTATTATTACTAAAAATTGGTAGTGCTGATTATTAACAGATTTGTTTCGTTTTCTCATAAAATTAGTTTGTTTACTAAACTTATCTCCTGAGTTTGAAGACAGGACAAAATTTAGCAGTTCCCTAAAGAATTACCAGTTATGTCAGCCCAAAACTTTGATGTTTCGGGAATGCATATTTGATAAGTTAAATTATTGAGTCACCTCAAAAATTCTATTCAGGCAACACACAGAAATAAATTGCTATTTAATTCGCGCTTGTCCTTGTTGAGCAAGGCTTGTAGTTATGAATAAGGGCAAATTATCCTTGTGTACTGCCTAATTACTTATGTGAATAAGAATGTAACTTTCGTTGCAAAAAAAATCTTCCGTATAATTAAGTAACTTCTCTAGGACTGAATCCATATATTTAAGTATAAAAAACTTCCCTCTCCGACTTGGAGAGGGACGAGCAAATCCAACTTTGATGGCGAGGAGTTCTCTACATTTTAGTGAGTGTTGGGTATCAGCCTACCGCAAGGATAGGTTACTACCTGCTGTGAAGCACTCTCAGTCACTGCTGCGGGGATTTGATCTGATGGTTGGGTTTTAGCTGCTAGATAGTCTGTCTGAAGTTTGTCAAACATGGCTTTTCGTCTATCATACAGACGCTTTAAGGAACGCGGCTCGCACTTGTTCAAAACGTAAGCTGTCACCAGAGGTATGGCAATTGTACTATCCGTGTAACAAACAATTGTATTGGGTAATTCTTCGGGGTCAATTTTACCCCAACTGACCGCTTCCGAAGGAGTTGCACCCGACAAACCGCCTGTATCTGGACGAGCATCGGTAAACTGTACAAAGTAATCATGTCCTCTTTCTTCTAGTCCGAGGACTTCGTGAATTTGCGGTTGCGTTTGTAGCAGAAAGTTTTTGGGACTGCCACCACCGATAATTACAGCCGCACTTTTACCCTCTGATTCACGGGCACTGTAGGCGATCGCAGCCGTCTCATTCACGTCAATTGAAGGATCTAAAATCAACTGTGAACCTTCCAATGCCAAAGCTGCCACGTTCATCCCAATTGAACTATCTCCTGGAGAAGACGTATAAATGGGCACGCCATATTCATAAGCCGTTGCTAGTAAGCAGGAATGCTGCACTCCCAATTGCTGTTCTACTTCTCGGACATACTTACCCAGTAAATGGTGAAACTCAGCAGTTCCCATGCGCTTTTGAAACGGTTCTGCTTGCAGAATCTTGCGAATGAATGCGTCGGTTTCCAATAGCACGTCATAGCCAAAAATAATGTCGTAAATCCGAATTGTGCCTTCCTGGCGCAGTTTTACATCATCTAAAAACGGATTACCAGCAAAGAGTTCAAAACCCAAACCGTAGTGCATATCATGGTAAAGATTTGCACCAGTACTAATCATCCAGTCAATAAAGCCGTTGCGAATTAAGGGCGCAAGTGCTGAAACCCCAAATCCTGCTGGTGTCATCGCACCGGAAAGGCTAACTCCCACCGTGACACCATCCTTTAGCACATCACGACTCAGCAGTTGACAGATTTCCCGCAAACGCGCCGAGTTGTAAGCAGTGAAGTAATTATCAATTAAATCCACCACCCCAAGATCGCTTGATATCGGTGTAGGTGCGATTTTTTGACCCTGATGTTTAGACATTTTGCCCTCTCGAATAGTAAACACGCCGAATCTAATGTTAACTAGCTTTGAGCAAATTCTTTCATCACCTTTGAAACAAAGGGGGCGCTTCTTTGGTAATTTTAAGCGATCGCTCCCCTTGTATTGCAGACATACCTGAGTACTACACCAATATCGTAATCAAGGAGATGAGGCGCGTGTAAGCTAATGTGCATCAATGTTGCACTGTTAGAGGAAATTGGTTAACTGAAAATCCATTATTCACGTTGCAGAAACCTAGTTTGCTATTTAGTGCATCCTAGACGCAAAAACCCAATTTATCTTCGGTAAAACGACCAATTTTCGTTGACTGTAGAGACGTTGCATTGCTGTAGAGACGTTGCAATGCAACGTCTCTACGAAAGAATCGGTTTTTCTCGCCTACCTGGGACAGACAATATCCACCATTAGTGAAAAAAAGCGCTGTAATCTCCAGTTTGCTAAACGCAGTCGCAGCTAGTTTATCGCGCTAATAAATAACCTTAACTTACCCCATTCTCAAAAGATGCTGGAAACTGTACTCGCAAATCAACAGGGTGGAAAAATTTTCGTTGCATTGGATAACCAAATTGGAAAAAGTCTCAACAATACCCTAGTTGAGACAATGCTTGATTGCAAGGTTAATTTTGATGAGTATTGAAACCTAATCCACCAGGGGATAGCGGGAAGGTTGGGAGCTTCGCGTCTTCAGACCGAAGGGGAAAACCGAAGGAGTGCGAATTTATTCGCCTCCAATATTCTCACCCATGATGAGGATCATTGATATACCGTTCTATAGTGTCAGCAGCAACGTTTCCAGCAGTTGAAAAAAAATAGCTACTAGTCCAAAGTGATGGCAATCTTTTTAATTCTGGAAACTCTTTTCTTAGGTAATTCGATGAGCGTCCTTTAAATGCTTTAACTACTTGAAATATTGCATCAGTTGGGTGAATCTCTACAAATAAATGAATGTGGTCTGGTGCAACTTCTAATGCGCGAATATTCCAGTCTTTTTCATTAGCTAATTCTGAAAATATCTCAAAAATTCTATCCCTAATTTTTCCAACAAGTACTTTTTTTCGGCGTTTAGGTATCCAGACTAAATGAATCACGCTCAGTCCGACAGCGTGATTATAATGCCGATATTCATAAGAGCTTTTTTTCATGAGATTAGGGATTGACTTGTTTTTAGTTGTAGATTAGTATATCAATATCGTCAATTATATCAACAAAATATACCTGTGCAAATACGCTGGAAGTTCAAGCTAAAAGCGAATATTAGGCAACAAGCCTTAATGTCTGAGTGGCTTGTTACT
>NZ_JADEXR010000075.1 GCF_015206995.1 aff. Roholtiella sp. LEGE 12411
CCAATGCCCTATCCCCAAAGCCCAATGCCCAATGCCCAATGCCCCATGCCCAATGCCCAATGCCCAATACAGCAGGGCGACTATCCCTCTACATACACCTAGGGATAGAGTTTCCCATCGCTTTCAATAAACTTAGACGCAGAGATTTAGGTCAAATCCAAGAGTTAAATAACATTCGCAGTTTATAGCTTTCAGGGTTGAGGGGTAAACCCAAATAAATAGGCATCCAGAAAATAAAAGCAGCCAGAATAATAAAAGTAATAGTGACACCGATTACCCGAAGTTGCTGATAATAACTGCGAAGACATTGATCCACAAACCAAGCGATCGCTATAAATATAAATACTACAGCGCACATATAGTGATAAATAAAAACGCACCTTGTTACCTTCACCCAAGGTAGCAAGTTTGCGGCATAATTGATAACTAAATACAGGGCGATCCAAGTATCAATACCAAGAGTCGCAGGCACAGAAAAGCGCTTTTGCTCCATCCAATAATTTACAACTTGCGATACCAGCATCCCTACTAAAAACAAAATGGCAGCAACACCAAACCACCACAAAAATGGATTACCCATTGCATGGACATCATAAACTATTTTCCCTGTACCAGAAGGTAACGGAGGCCCCATGACAGGTAAAGGCTCTTGAATACTCTTAGCCGTTTGATAATAATATGCCATTGGTCGAGTCATCAAAGGCCATTGATACCAGGCAGCACAATAAGGATGCACTTTGGGACTATTACCACCCATCTGGAGATGAAACTTTAAAATTTGCTGATGTACTGCTATAAATCCATAATTTCTATCTAACTGAAGGTGAGGAATCCAGATGATGCTATAGACTAAAACTGGGATAATTCCTAGATAAAACAACATCTGAAAAACATTTAGCTGAGTCAGATTCTGGAGTGGTGTCTGAACTGCAACTGGTTGGGGTTTCTCGTGTAAATTGCGAAACCACTCCCTGAGAAAAAATTTACCTTGTCTTACTAGTGCTATTAACGAGAATGACGGGGATGAGGGAAATGAAAGTGATGAAAAAAGGATTTTAAGAGAAGGAAAAGAATGCATTCCCCGAACTAACCAAGCTGCTAACCAAATCAGATAAGCACCCAATAAAAACCATAAACCATTCCATTTAGTAGCAATTGATGCACCGAAACTAATGCCAGAAAGAACTAACCAAAGAGAACGACGCTGATTTTGATTATCCAATGCTAACAATAGAAACCATTGACCTAACAAACCAAAGATGACAATATAAATATTACTTAAGGCATAGCGAGACTCAACCAGAAATAAACCATCACAAGCTGTGAACAAACCTGCCAATAAAGCAAAGCTACGGCGATAACTTAACTGATAGGCAATAGCGGCAATAACTAAAGGAATAAACGAGCCTGTGAGGGCATTGAACCAACGATAAGTCCAAGGCGATCGCAATGAACCTGTTAGGCCATTTACTGTATCGTGCCAAAAAGGAATGTGACTGCCAATCCAAATTCCGATGCCAATCATATATTGACTCAGCGGCGGATGAGCATTAAAAAATGGTGTATGAGTGAGATAATTATTACCAAATTTGGCAAAGTAAACTTCATCAAATACAAGGGTATTAAATCGCTCCAGTCCCCAAAACCGTAAGGCGAGTGAAAGGAGAAATATAGCCACCATCCCAATTTGGAACCATTTTTTAGTCATTTGTCAAGGGTCAAGGGTCAAGAGTCAAGGGTCAAGAGTCAAGGGTTAAGAGTCAAGAGTCAAGAGTCAAGGGTCAAGGGTGAATGGCACTAAGAAAAGCCCAAAGGCTTGTGTCGTCTCGTTCCCAGCCCCCAGGCTGGGAATGTGTTTAAAGAGGCTCTGCCTCTTGTCAAGCTAGTGGAGGCGGAGCCTCCCAGAATGGGTTCCCAGCCTCCAGGCTCTTAACCAGTCAGAGCAAGGGCTGTATCTTTTCTTAGTGCCATTCGGTCAAGGGTCAAGAGTCAAGAGTCAAGAGTCAAGGGTTATTAATTATTCTCCCCCACTCCCCCACTCTTCCCCTTTATTCTTCACAGGCGCATCTAGTTGGAATAGGAGCAGTTCAATACCGTAATAATTATTTGTCCGCCCCATTGGTTTCATGTTCAGTCTTTGGGTTACACGGATTGAGGCATGATTCTCTGGCTTCACGACTGCATAAATCATCGGCAAGTTCAGGACACTAAATCCGTATTGCAGCATACCTCGCCCTGCTTCTGTTGCATACCCTTTACCCCAAGAAGCTCGCCGCAAATGCCAGCCGACTTCATAATCTTGAGTGGGTAAGCTATCTTTGTTGAGTAATTGCTTGAGAAGGATAGTTCCCACAATTGTTGTAGTTTGTTTGTCTACAATGGCCCAAGATCCAGTACCATCTTGGTGTCGGCGCGATCGCTCAATGTTCTCAATTAACCGTTGACGCTGCAACTCAATCGTGGTGATGCGAGCAGCCTGACCGAGAAAGTGCGTCACTTGCGGGTCATTATAGATTTCAAACGCTTGTTCAGCATCGCATTCAGGTATCCAAGTGCGAACAATTAAGCGTTCAGTTTCAAAAAGGCTTGTCATTATATGAAATTAAGCAGCTAAAAACTCGCAAATTACTGTAAACAACATCTACTCTTCGCCTGTCAGTTGCAATACACACTCTACAAATCATCCCTTAAATAGCTAATTGCCTAGCCTTGAGTTTGCTGTTCCACTTTTGCCACTTCCAGCATCGTCTTTAAAACCGAATCTGGATTCAAACTAATTGAGTCAATTCCTTGTTCAACCAAAAACTGGGCAAATTCGGGGTAATCGCTGGGTGCTTGCCCACAAATGCCAATTTTGCGGTTGTGCTTTTTCGCAGCTTGTATAGCCATTTTTACCATCTGTTTTACACCTTGACTGCGCTCATCAAACAACCGCGCCACGAGTGCCGAATCCCTGTCTATACCCAGCGTCAGCTGAGTTAAATCATTGGAACCAATGGAGAAGCCGTCAAATACATCAGCAAATTCTTCAGCCATAATTACATTATTAGGCAATTCGCACATTACATAAACCTGCAAATCGTTAACGCCTTGCTTTAAATCATTTTTTGCCATTTCTGCTAACACTAAACGTCCTTCATCAGGAGTGCGACAGAAGGGAATCATTGGGATGACATTTGTTAAACCCATCTCTTCCCGTACCCGTTTAATGGCATGACACTCTAGGGCAAAAGCTTCTCTGTAACCTTGATCATAGTAACGTGCTGCCCCTCGCCAGCCTAGCATAGGATTTTCTTCGTGGGGTTCAAACTGTTGACCACCTAACAAATTGGCATATTCATTACTTTTGAAATCTGACGTTCTCACAATCACTGGTTTGGGATAAAATGCCGCCGCAATTCTACCTATACCTTGGGCTAACTTATCTACAAAATACTGAGGTTTATCGTCATAAAGTGCGGTTATATCAGCAATTTTAGCTTTGACAAATTCATCTTTTAACAAGTCATAGTGAATCAATGCCATTGGATGAATTTGAATTTGGTTGGCGATGATAAATTCTGTTCGTGCTAAACCCACCCCATCGTTAGGAATCGCAGACAAACTTAATGCTTCTTGGGGATTACCCACATTCATTAAAATTTGGGTGCGAGTGCGAGGTAAATTCTCCAAAGGGACTTCTTGAACTTCAAAAGGTAATAAGCCTGCATAAACTTTTCCTTCTTCCCCTTCCGCACAAGAAATTGTTACCTCTTGACCGTTTTTTAAGATATCCGTAGCATTGCCACATCCAACGATCGCAGGTACACCTAATTCTCGCGCAATGATCGCCGCATGACATGTGCGTCCACCAGAGTTGGTGACAATTGCACTAGCACGTTTCATAATCGGTTCCCAGTCGGGGTCAGTTCTTTCTGTCACCAATACTTCCCCAGCTTGGAATTGGTCGATTCTATGTACATCTAAAATTAGGTGCGCTTTTCCTTGACTAATTGCTTCCCCAATTGCACGTCCAGTGATCAGAGGTTGGGGAGAGGGGGGAACAGAGGAATTTTGTCCTTTTGTCCTCTTGTCCTCTTGTCCTAAAAGTCGATAAGTCCGCAACACATTCCCCGTCTTCTGTGACTGGACGGTTTCGGGACGAGCTTGGACAACAAAAAGTTGATTAGTAATTCCATCTTTTGCCCACTCGATATCCATCGGTGTGTAGATGCCGTGGACTTGTGAATAATGGTCTTCAATTAAAGATGCCCAACGTGCTAGTTGTAAAATCTCTTCGTCAGTAATAGCAAATTTACCCCTGTCTGCGGTTGATACAGACACATTTTTGGTGAATTTAGAACCGTCATCATAGACCATTTTGAGTTCTTTGCTACCCAATTTTTTATTGATAATTGGGCAAAAACCTGCTTTTAAAGTTGGTTTAAAAACATAGTATTCATCTGGGTTAACGGCTCCCTGGACAACATTTTCTCCTAAACCGTAGGCTGCGGTAATTAGGGCTGCATCCTTAAAGCCTGTTTCTGTGTCAATGGAGAACATCACCCCAGAGGTTGCTAAGTCAGAGCGCACCATTTTTTGCACGCCAACGGCAAGGGCAATGCTAAAGTGATCAAACCCCTTGGTGTGGCGATAAGAAATAGCGCGATCAGTAAATAGGGAAGCAAAGCATTTATGGCAAGCTGCTAAAACTCCTTCAGCACCGACAACGTTTAGGTAAGTTTCTTGCTGTCCGGCAAAACTAGCATCAGGGAGGTCTTCGGCGGTGGCGCTAGAACGAACTGCGACATCTGTTTCTGCATTGTACCGCTCACTTAGGGCTTGGTAAGCTGTGGCGATCGCCTCTCGCAATTCTACCGGAAATGGCGTGTGTATTAATAGCGATCGCGCTTTTTTCCCACGCTCTCGTAAATTTTTGACATCCTCAATATCTAAGTCAGCAAAGAGTTTACGTAGCTTTGGTTCTAACTCTGCTGATTGGATGAAATAGCGATAAGCATAAGCGGTAGTGGCAAATCCAGTAGGAACGTCAATACCTTGTGGTGATAGCTGTTGAATCATTTCTCCTAGCGATGCGTTCTTCCCACCAACTAGGGGTATATCAGTGATACCAACTTCATCAAACCAGAGAATGAGCGATCGCTCTTTGGCAGACAGAGTTAAATTGTTTTTAGATACTATTTCCATAAGTATTACCCTTTAATTTCATCAAGAAGTAGTCAGAAGTCTAAATTAGATAGGACTTACGCAACTGGCACACAAGGCTTCTGGTATAAGAGTCAAGGGTCAAGAATCAAGGTTTTTTGGACTTTTGACCTTTGACTCTGGACAACCTCTGGCGTTAAAAATATGACACTTGCGTAAGTCCTGTTAGATATATTTTTTCTTGTTCAACTTGAGAATTTTGAGCCAGTCGCGTGATTTTTGTTTGTGCAATGAAATACAAAGCTCTAGTCAAGAAATATTAACAATTATTCGGAATAATGGCTGTATCAAAATATCGGGTGTAATACATAATGGAACAACTAAAACGATTGCTGAAAAGCTTATAGAATTCAGAAATGGGGTTGGCAATTACAAGTATATTGTTACAAACATTAGAAGATATGGAAGTGCGATCGCCTTTATCCTCCCCTGGGAATAGTCCTGAATTGCCAACTCCTCATCTCCAGTGTGATCACCCCACTGGGTGAATTGTAATTCAGCCAATCGGGCGACCCAAATGCGTGAGGTTACATTTGGTCAAAAAAGAGATTCTAGTACTAGAGAACATTAAATTAACTTAACTCTGGTAACAAAAATCCTATGAAACTGACAAAATTAGCTGCTTCTACACTTGCTGTTGCTTCTATCGTCTTCTCTGCGGGAGTTGCTTCCGCTCAACCAGTTCAACCAATCGGCACGAATAGCAACTACATTGGGGCTGGTATTGCTGCTGGTGCAACCAGTGGTGGACAAGGAAATGATCAGGCGCAACTTGGTGGTAATGTTCAAGGACGGTACGCCATTTCTCAGACACCGCTTTCACTACGGGGTTCCCTGCTATATGGTGGTGATGCCGCTGCAATTATGCCCATAGTGACTTACGATGCGCCCATAACCAGAAACACTAACGTTTATTTCGGTGGTGGTTATTCCTTTGTGACAGACGAAGGTCAAAACACTCCATTGGGCAATCGAAATGCACCTGTAATCACCCTTGGTGCTGAATCAGAAGTTCGCCCAAATGTCATCGCCTATGGTGATGCCAAATGGGGTATTGACGCCTACAGAAACAGTGATGCTGATGCTGTGAGCTTCCAAGCAGGATTAGGCTATCGCTTCTAAGCTGATATGCAACTGAGGAAGCTAGGGGTTAAGGGTCAAGGGTCAAGAGTCAAGGGTCAAGGGTCAAGGGTCAAGGGTCAAGGGTCAAGGGTCAAGAGTCAAGGGTCAAGGGTTAAGGGTTATTATTCCCCCACTCCTTCACTCCCCCACCTACCAATGGTAAGGTAAACCAAAACTTCGCCCCAGCACCAGGTTCACTGATTACCCCAATCTGTCCCTCGTGAGCGGTGATAATTTGCCGACAAAGGTATAAACCTAAACCAATACCTGTTGCTTGCGATCGATTACCTCTGATATAGCGATCAAATAATCGCTCGCATAGATCACTATCTATTCCGACGCCATTGTCAGCTATTGTGCAGCAAACCATCCCATTCTCTACTACGGCATTTAGGGTGAGACTTAGCCCTGGTGGATTATGGTTGAGGGCATTAGCGAGCAAATTTTCAAACACTCGTCTCAGATGCAACGGATCGGCAGCCACTAAGGGCAAATCTGCTGCAATTTGATTGGTAATTGTAGCTTGTTTTTTTACGAGCAGTGGTTCTAGGTCTTTGACAATTGCTTGGCTAAGAATGTGCAGTGATAATGGCAATTGTTGGATTGTCAATCCTTTGACATTGCTGGAGTGTGCCTCTAACAATGACTCGATCAGATCAAGCTGGCGATCGCAACTCTGAATCACTCGCTCTAAGATTGCGAGAGCAATTGTTACTGATTCACCATTGCTACGGCTATGAAGATTCTTCATCACCAGCAGGATGCCCATAATTGGGGTTCGCAAGTCATGAGAAAAGGCTTGGAGGAATTCATCCTTGATGTTCTGCAATTCTTCCAGTTCAGTATATTTTTGCCGTAACTCTTGAGTACGCTCCTCGACTTGCTGTTCTAATCCAGTGTTTAGACGTTGTAATTCTTCGTAAAGTTTTGCTTGCTGGATGGCGATCGCTACTGGGGTTGATAGCTTATCAAGTAAACCAATCTCATCAGTGTTCCACTCACGCCCTTGGGAACACTGATGAGCAACTAGCAAACCATATAACTCGTCAGCAACCACAATTGGTACACTCACAATGGCTCGGATCTGAAAGTCGATAAAATCTTGGGCGATCGCCGCTGGAACATCTATTTCAGTTGTGTCATTAATTACATCAATATTTTTATCTCTAAAGTAAGATTGAATCGCTTTGGCATGATTTTCGCAGTTTGTCCACTCCCGCATTGAGCGAAACTTGCCAGCAACAGATTCAGCGATCACTCCATTATCAGAACCACGGATGTTAGTGTCGATAATAAATACTCTGTCTGCTTGGAGAAACTCCCGCACCTCTGCCACAGTGGTATCGAGAATGGTTTGTAGATCCAACGAAGTCCGGATTCGTTCTGCCATTCCTCTTAAGAGGCGATCGCGTTTAGCAATGGCTTTTAATTGTTCTAGGGCTTGATGGCGATCCGTAATATCGCGGGCAAATCCCTGTATTCCCACAAATTGATCATTTCTAACAATCGCAGACTCAGCAATTTCTAACACTACCAACCGACCATCTTTATTTCGAGCTTGAATGGCGTAAGTATCTACGCGTTTCCCCGTCAACTCATCAGCTAATGGCTGGGGTAATTTATGGAAAATGAAATTATGGACATTGCCCACTAACTCCTCTGGAGTGTAACCTAGCACTGCATATACTGAAGGCGAAACATACTCAAATCTATAGTCGTTGTCGTAAAAAAAGAAAAAAACTTGTTCGCTACCCTCTACCATCAACCGGAATCGTTCTTCACTTTCATCAAGTTGGAATTGGGCTTTTTGGCGCTCACCATATAGGACATTTGACATTTGGCGATAAGCCAGAATACTACCTAAAGTCACCGCCATTGTTGTCAACGCTGCTTCTTCATCCTGTGACCACTCTCTTTCCTGGTAGCAATCACTAAAGCCGATAAAACCCCAGATTTTGCTCTCAACAGGAATCGGTACTAATAAAATCGATTTAACTTGCAAGGATTCCAGCAATCGCTGCTGCGATGGGGATAGATGAGAGGCGATCCCAATGAAAGAATAACCACTAGTAAAATGTTGATACCATGCTTGCAAGTCAAATTCACTTTGACTGAGGTTGTGTAAGAGTGGGTTATGCTGCTGTGGTGTAATACCCGATTGCACCCATTCAAATCGACGACTCAAAGCAAGTTCCCCGGTTACGGGATGAGGATGATACTCACAAATGTACACCCGATGTGCTGCGGTAGCTTGTCCCAGGATAGCTAAGGCTTGATTGATGGCAGTGCTGTGTGAAGAGAAGCTATCCCCTAGGGAATCGCTATTCGTCAGCAAGGCTTTTGTTGCTTTTGCAACTCCTTGTAAAAGATTATGCCAGTTGGGTGGGGATGCTACATCTGTGGTAGATTCTGGTTTGTAATCGGAATCTAGCTTTGGTAATTCTGAAGCAGTTGATTGCAAATCTGTATTCGTGGTTTCCTTATCCATGCTCATATAACAGCTCAGAATATTCCACTACCAGCCTTGTCACAAACATCAAACCCATTTTTCTGATGAAGATGTGTTGTTATTGGCAAAAGTATGAATTTTTTATACGTTTATTTTACTAGCAGGCGACGTTTATAAATGAAAGGATAAAAATTGAAATCTTCTTCCCTGAAGCGAAACGTATTGGGTGGCATACGTTTCGCTTAAAGAGGAAAGGTAAAAGGACTCATGTTTTGAATATACCTTATTATTTCGTTACAATCTGCTTGTGCGTTAGGCATTTAAGAGTTATCAGCCATGAAATTGATTTCCGATCCACCGATTCCTGTAAAAATCCAAACAATGAAGGAACGGGTGCGGTGGATGCATCCAAGTATTGTGCAACGAGGAATTGACCAAACCTGCATGGTTGTGGACGATCGCAAGGAAGATAGTCCAGAATTTTCGTTTATGGTTATCGGTGATTCGGGTACTAAATCCCATTATGGACACCACCCCCAACGAAAGGTTGCTGAACTGATGCTTCCTCACCGCGATGATTGCCGTTTTGTATTACACACAGGCGATGTAATTTATATGGTGGGTTCTCAGGAGTATTACCGGACAAACTTTATCGAACCATACCGAGAATTTATTGTAGGCGGCGAAAACCCTAAAAGTATTCCCTACGATCGCATGGTCTTTAATTTGCCGTTTCTACCAGTACTTGGTAATCATGATTATTATGATGTGCCACTGATGTATCGCTGGGTGGCTGGAACTACCTTACCACTGCGCCGCTTGTTACGCTACAAAGACATTGAGATTGGTTGGCATGGATCATATCAAGGTGATGCTTATGCACGGGCGTTTCTGGACTACAAGGGGGCAATATCTTCCCCACAAGAGTTAGAACGTCATTTAGATCAACACTATACTGCTAAGACTGATACAGGGCGATGTTTGCGATACGAACCTGGACACTTCACGCGTTTACCCAATCGTTATTACACCTTTCGTTACGGCGGGATTGACTTTTTCGCTTTGGATTCCAATACCTTCAATACACCATCACCTCTACCTGCAACTCAAGAGGGGGAAATTGATCGGCGGGAATTGCAAAAGCGTCGCCAGGAAATAGATCAAGAAGAATTGCAGATTTTGGGAATATGCGATCGCCTCAATCCAGATAAGCCTAGCGAAGCTGAACAACTCGATGATCTCAGTGCCAAACTCGACCAAATCAACGAGATTAAAATCGATATTGAGAAACAACTAGCATCTCACGAAATGCCTGCGATCGACTTTGAACAACTTGACTGGTTGCGAAGCAGGCTAATCGAGTCTTGGAATACTTCCGAGGTGCGCGGGCGTGTCATCTATTTTCACCATCCCCCCTATGTCACCGAAGCAACCAAATGGGATCAGGCGCAAACTTTAGCGGTGCGCCATCGCCTGCGCTGGGTGTTTGAACAAGTAGCTGAAACCCTCGGTTCCCTGGTTAAAGAGCGTTCAATAGTCGATTTGATTTTAAACGGTCACGCCCACTGTTTGGAATATCTCCGCACAGTTGATACCGGATTTGCTGACTCTAACATTAATTGCATTATCTCTGGTGGGAGTGGTCATCGTCCCCGCTATCAACGAAAACAGGGGACTGAATTGCTAGAAAATTTTGCAGAAATTGCCGGGAAACCCAACCGTAAAGTTGCGGATTCAATGCTTTTTGTCGGTCGCCATGACTACAACTTCCAGAAACGATTGCCTTATTCATGTGTGCGGATTGATGTTTTAGATGGTTGTCCACCCAAGTTTGTTATCAGACCTTTAGTGGCTGAGCGGATTGGGGCACAGTGGTATAACCGCGAACTTGAGCCGTTTGTGATTTAAAAACAACTTTACTTTTAAAATTGGGTCTTCATCTGCAAAAAAATAATCAAAAGCAAATCCATAAATCAATTCAAGCTATTGGTTTAACTTGGCGTCAAATCAAAAACTTGTTTCACAAACAGTATTTAGTAGGGTTGAAAAAGAAAATTTAAGCTTTTTGAGTAATCAGGCTAGCACTTTTGGTTGTACTATCCCAAACTATCCAGTTAATAGAATTATCTAAATCATCAGCGCTATTGGAAACTTTAAAATATAGCTTTTCTGCGCCTTTAGTTTCAATAGCAAAGTCAGCATTTTGTGCATAGACAACTTTAAAACCTTTGTCTCTTAAGCAATACATTGCCCAGGCTTTTAATGATTGTTTATATGGTTCGTGTGGAATTGGCGGTTTTGTAATTGTTTGTTCGATTACTTTAAATATCTGCATGAGTTTCCCAATCAAAGTAAATACTTCCGTTATTACCCTTAACTTAACTAGCTTCTGGATCGCAACGAATTTCAATCATAAAGCCATCAGGATCGTAAAAGTACACACCTCTACCAGTAGGACGGGTAACTGGGCCGTGTGCGATCGCTATTTTATTTTCTCTGATTACTACCACTGCTTGCTCAAATAACTGCGGATCTATGTCAAAGGCAAGATGGTATGCTCTGGTGAAACTCCTTTGTGGATTGGGATCTGGTGGTGTCAAATCGGGTGTACCAAATAAATCCAGAATCGTACCATCAGGTGTAACGAAATTGGCTACTTTTCCTGCTGCTACGAGTTCGAGCAGGGTTGCGGGTATTTGGTCGCCAGTCAGTTCATTCAAACCCAGGATAGTGCCGTAAAAGTACCGGGAAGCTTGCATATCTTTAACGTTGAGGGCAATGTGATGCACTTTACGCAGATTACCCGGAGCTAGGACACTGTTAACAGAGTTGGGGCTAGATAGCATGATATAACCGAATTTATGTACTGAGATAGAAGTTAAACTTTTTTCTTAAAGTTTATTATTGATCATAAACAGTTCTCATGTCATTTGATTATTCTTTAGACTTTCCAAATACTGATTTTCGACAACATCCTGAACTCTATCGCGTTGGCAAAGGTGAGCAGGGTGTACTTTTGGTAGAACCTTATAAATCAGAAATTCTTCCTTCCTGGCGATTCAAAACTCCTGATATTGCCAAAGAGTCGAGCGAAAAAATCTATGAGCTTTTTCTTGCTTATTTAGAACAAGATGATTTTGTCGGCGCAGATATGGCAAGGAAGTTTATCCAAATGGGTTATACTCGCTCCCGCCGTTATGCTAATCATAAAAGCGGCAGAAAATATAAACAAGACGCAGAAAATACAAGCTCAAAAAAAGAGATTTTACCCTACGAAGTAGATCCAGTTAAAGCGGAATCAGCGGCAATATTTAAAGCCAAGTGGTTACTAGCAAAGACTAATGAGAAATATCTCCAGCTTTTAGCCAAGCATAAACAGATGTATGAAGTAAATTAGTACTCTGCCAACTTTAAGAGTAACGCGATCGCATCTGGCCACTCAGCAACCCCAAAATTTACAAAAATTTAGAACAGCGTTGCGTTCAAAATCCGCAATAACTGCCCTAATCAGCACAATTTCGCTATCTCACTCTCCTGAATGGCATTACTTACGAAACCCATTGGCTGGCTTGGTGTAACCAAGCAATTGAGTTACTGAGCAGAAGAATCGAGAAATTGTAGCAATGTCTAACTCAGGTTTGCTTCGCACCTACACGCTGTTTGGTAAAATATCTGGGTCGTTTAATCTGATTATGTCCATCATTGAGCCAGTCAACAGACCTTATTAACCTCGATACATTAGCGCAAGAACTGGCGACAATCCAGCAAACAGGTTCTAAACGAATTGCTTTGCTGGGTTCTCGCCATGTGCCGATTACCCATCAGAATCTGATTGAAATGATGACCTATGCCCTCGTTTTGTCAGGGAACCGGGTCATTACCTCTGGTGCTATCGGTACTAATTCAGCTGCCATCAAGGGAGCAATGCGGGCTGATCCCAATTTGTTAACGGTAATCCTGCCTCAAAGCTTGGAACGCCAGCCCCATGAATCGCGCCAGCAACTAGAACAGGTAATGCATCTAGTGGAAAATCCCAGTAATGATAATCTCTCCCTTGCTGAAGCTAGTTACTTGTGTAATAAGGAGATTGTTTCCCGTTGCCAGCAACTAATCTGCTTTGCATTTCACGATAGTCGTACTTTGTTGCAAACTTGTGGAGATGCAGAAGAACAACGAAAAGTGGTAACGCTGTTTTATTTTGATTAGTCATTTGTCATTTGTCCTTTGTCCTACCATGCGGTAAGCCGCTGGCGCGTCTATGTGTTTGACCAATGACAATGACTAATGACTAATAACCAATGACTAATAACTAATGATAATTTTTTTGTATTCTATTGCTGCTGCTGTCGTTTTGATATACTTACCATTTTTGGTAGTAGGTTATGCCCGTGTGCGTGTTGGGTATGATATCTCTGCGCCTCGCGCCATGTTTGATAAATTGCCACCATACGCCCAACGAGCTACTTGGGCACATCAGAACTCTTTTGAAGCATTTATGATTTTTGCCGCAGCTGCATTGATGGCTTATGTAACGAGTGTAAATTCTCCTACAGCGGCAGTGGCTGCGATCGCCTTTATTGTGGCTCGTTTGTTATACTCGATTTTTTATATTGTGAATATACCCCTTTTGCGATCGCTCATGTTTGCCATCGGCTCCCTTAGCTCTGGCACTCTCATTTTCCTGAGCATCATCCAAGCCACTAGATAATTGGGAATGGGGAATTCGGGGCCCCCTCTGGGGAACTCGGGGCCCCCTTTGGGGATTAGGGGCGAAGGGGCAATGGGGAATGGAATTATTCTTATAGCGTTTCCTAGTCCCTATTCAAAATCCAACATCTAAAATAATCCAACATTTGCTATGGCTTCTACTTATTCCTTTGACATTGTGAGCGACTTTGACCAACAAGAATTGGTTAACGCTGTTGACCAAGTTGCGCGTGACATTAAAAGCCGTTACGACCTCAAAGATACTAAAACTACTGTCGAGTTAGTCGAACAAAGCATTAATGTTAGCACCGACAGTGAGTTTACCTTAGAGTCTGTCCACACCATCCTGCGGGAAAAAGCTGCCAAGCGCAATCTGTCCCAAAAAATCTTCGATTTTGGCAAAGTTGAATCAGCCAGCGGTAATCGCGTGCGTCAAGAAATCAAACTCAAAAAAGGTATTAGCCAGGAAATTGCCAAGCAAATCTCGAAATTGATTCGCGACGAATTCAAAAAGATACAAGCCTCAATTCAAGGCGATGTTGTGCGGGTTTCTGCCAAAGATAAAGATGACTTACAAACTGTCATCCAGCGGCTGAAGCAAGAAGACTACCCTGTTGCTTTGCAATTTACCAATTACCGTTAAAAGATTGGTATGGTGGGCATTGCCCACCATCTGCTAATTTGCAGTCAATTAATTAAGCTCTTGCACCAATACTCTTTTGAAATGCCGGACGCTCAGACATTCGCTTGATATAGTTCAACACCGCTGGGTAGGCACTGAGGTCTAGCTTCAGCATGATGGGAATATAACTCAGAATAGCCCCCACTGCCACATCAACAACAGTGAATTCATTGCCCAATAAGAAAGGTTGCTCTTTGAGAATCTCATTTAACGGAGTCAATAAGATGGGCATTTCCCGCTCCCGATTTCCTTCCATAAAAATCCCTGGGCCGAGGCTAGCATTGGCAAACAATACCCACTGAGAAAATACAGCACGCTCCTCTGGCGCAAGTGAAGTTTTGCCATACTTATCGGCAAGGTACAACAAAATTGCCCCTGATTCCCAAAGTTTAAAGTCCCCATCAACAATTGCTGGAACTTTACCA
Organism: aff. Roholtiella sp. LEGE 12411; assembly: GCF_015206995.1. Classification (GTDB taxonomy): domain Bacteria; phylum Cyanobacteriota; class Cyanobacteriia; order Cyanobacteriales; family Nostocaceae; genus Komarekiella. The sequence goes on from NZ_JADEXR010000075.1 coordinate 14,591, forward strand.
ATTGGGTTAATTGCCAAATACTCAGGTTGTCGATGTTCACCAGCCTGCAAATCGAGCTTGACAAATTCGTAGGTAACTTCTAGTTCCTCTAAATACCATTGAACAATTGAGGCTCGACTAAGAGCGCCTCCATAGAGTTTCAGCATAATTACCTAGGATTAAAGAACTTTGTGAGTGTGGGAATGCTGCTTAATGTTATCTTCTTTGGTAACAACTCTAGCAGCATTTAGTACCCGCTTGCGGTCAATAGAATATTTCAAATCCGTGTATGTTGTGCCCAAGGGAATCAGAGATTTTGCTGATTCACGACGTTTGTAGGTACGGGCTGCTGCAAACGCTCGTTCCACAAATTCCTCGCCGAACTGAGCCGACTCTGGAAAGCCATCTGGCAACCCCAATGTATCGCTATTTAGCACAGATCCCAAAGTTGTTGCACTAGCCAGCTTATAGGACGTAGGAATGCCTTTTACCAGTGCTTCTAAAGCTGCGGAGGGTATAGGTTCTATAACTTCGATTTGATGAACTTCTCCATCTTCCTTGACGAAGCAGGTTGCCAAGCCGATTACAACATAATCATCAGTTGCTAAATCGGGGGCGTTGGGGTAATCAATTGTAGTTGTCATCAGAAAAATTCTCAAAACTTCAAAAATTGAATCCAGCGACTGGAGAGCCAGTGCGTTGCACACAGAAGTCCTAGCAATGGCTTTCAGGGTTTAGAACTCAGTAGGTTCCCAGAGTTGTACTTCCTTCTCTATAAGAACAGGACTTACGCAAAAGTTGCCAAAAAGCTTAGAGGGTGTTCTATTTTCAATCTTTAATGAACGGCTTGTTGGCATTCTACCAAGTTGTCGCTCTTACTTATGGACTAGTCTTTGGGATTGATATTTGCTATTTCTGGAATTCAACTTGGGGATGAAGTATCCATTACTCAGTTGTAGGATTAATTATTTATGTCAGTCCAAGACTTCCACTACTCTAAACAGGTTAAACTCCGTATTAAGATAGATTTTATGTACTGATAAATACTTTATAAGTTGGAGATAGTGGCAAAACCACCAGTAGGACAAAAACTACTGTTTGATTTCACAGAGTAGGCAAATCAGGCAAGATAATATGAATAATCACTCATTTTTAGCTTCTGGTAACCCGCAAAGTGACCATTATAAATTTGTTATAAATAGTACAGTTAATACTCAAAAGCATGGGGTCAACAGTAGTAGCGAATCTACTTTGGGAGACAGCTATCTACGCTCTCGTGCTTTGAGGACGGCTCAGCAAGGAGATTATACTGAGGCGATCGCACTCTTAAACCAACTAATTCACCGTCGTCCCCACAACGCCGTTGATTACAACAACCGTGGGCTGATTTATTTTCAAAGTGGGGAAATGCAAAAAGCATTTTGGGATTATAATACTGCACTACAGCTTAATCCGAAGCTGGCTAGTGCTTATAATAATCGGGCAAATTACTACGCAGCTTGTGGGGAATTAGCAGCAGCGATCGCCGACTACGATCAAGCAATTAATTTGAATCCTAGCCATGTTAGGGCGTGGATTAACCGAGGCATTACCTTACGTGACTTAGGGCAATACGAAGAGGCGATTGAGAATTTTGAGATAGCACTACTTTTTGCTCAACTAGAAGATCATATTTGGGCTGAACGCGGCAGAACTTATCATCTTTGGGGTGACTGGAATTGTGCGATCGCTGATTATCAACGTGCCCTTACTCAACTGTCCTTGCTCGACAGCAGCAAGGATATTACTAGTTATCGCTTGCGTTTACAACTCGAAAATTGGCTCAACGAGCTGCTATCTCCTCAGCATTTTAATTGGTAGATTAACCCCTTTAGGGAATTCAATATTCAGAATCACACGAACCTAGATCATCTCAAATCCAAATTTCAAATTCAATATTTTCTTTAGGGTGATGACTCTGTTGATTCAACTTCTGTCGTCTCTTTGGGAAAAGCGATCCGACGCTGGTTAGGATCAAAACGGTAGCTCTGTTCTTGCATAATACTTTTAGCTTGCCGCGGATCAAAGTTACGGCTAAATTGTACCTGTAAACTATTGACACGTCCTTCCATCAGCTTGACTTCAGTCTGCATTTCTCGCAACTTCTCTTGCTGTAACCAGTGATGAGGTAAAAGTTGCACTAAAGCAGATACTGCTGCTGATGTAATTACAAGGTTAACCGCTATCTTTGCTGTGCCTTCCAGTGCCATCACCTGGTAAGAACGTTGACGAAGGTGCCGCTTTGGTCGAGGAACAACCCGGCGTTTTTGTATGGGTTTTAGCGGGGGTCTGGACGGTTGAATCGCGTTCATGATGCTGAGAAAAGCCTCGCTGAGTGAAGGGAAGCACGGTAAAAAGCACCCTGGCACTAATTACTGCTTGATTTAGCAGCCATATTACTTCATTTTTGGGAAATTGCTACACGTATTGCATGATAAAAAAAGAACCTGGCTTACGTACGTGCAAGTTTTCCAGAATAACTTATGACACAAAGCCGCAAGTATCTGGATGCACCCCGTACTGCCAGGATGATTGGTTTTATTGAAAGCGGCAGAAAACTCCATTCCCAGGTGTGTTTAGAGGGATAGCCGCCCCGCCGCTTGGGGCGAATGGCATAGGAAATTGGTAACTTCTTCCCTATACCCAAAAACTCCATCCCGCGAGTGGCGTGGAGTTTTTTATAACCGTTTTACATTGAGCGTTATTTGTAAAGTTCTGTAGCTAACCGCCAAGCTAGAACTCCTGGGATCAGAGCTACAACTAGAGCGATGTACACTTGAGTATCGGAGATAGATGACACTTGAGCGAGGTACAGAGTATCTAAGATAGGCATGGTTTCAAACCTCCTAACCTGAATAGATTTTGAACAGTTCGTTTACTACTTTTCCTTGTTTTGCCAAGATTGTGGAATATCTTGTTACAAGATGCAACAAAAGCAGCTATTTAGCCTCGATGCACTAGTTATCATTTATTAGCATATTTATTAAATTTATGGATTTTTATCTGGGTATCGACTTCGGTACGTCTGGCGCACGCGCAATAGTGGTTGACGATGAAGCTTGTATCCAGATTGAGGTACGTTATGCTTTTGAGGATTCACTTGTCTGTGAAATGCCAGATATTTGGCAAAAAGCTTTATTTGAGCTTTTAGAGCAAATACCAGAAGAATTGCGGCGAGAAATCAGAGCGATCGCAATTAATGGTACATCCTCCACAGTATTGATATGTGATGCTGCTGGTAAACCTGTAGATGCGCCACTATTGTACAACGATGCGCGGGGATCATCTATGCTAGAGCAGCTGAAGAATTTAGCACCCCCCAATCATAACGTGTTGAGCGCTACCTCCAGCCTTGTCAAACTTTTGTGGATGAGGCAATTACCCTCTTTCCGCAAAGCTAAATATTTTCTACATCAAGCTGACTGGCTGGCGTTTATTTTGCATGGTTGTTTAGGTATTAGTGACTACCACAATGCTTTAAAGCTGGGTTATGACGTGGAACAGTTAAAATACCCACAATGGCTGGAAAAAATGCAAATATCAATTCAGCTACCCAAAGTTTTACCTCCTGGGACTCCAATTATTGAAGTGCGCCCTGAAATTGCAACTAAATTTGGTTTGCGTCATGATTGCCAAGTATGTGCTGGTACGACTGATAGTATTGCCGCTTTTTTAGCCAGTGGTGCAAAATTGCCTGGTGAAGCAGTAACTTCCCTCGGCTCAACCTTAGTACTAAAACTTTTGAGTCATACTCGCATAGAAGATGCGCGATATGGAATTTACAGTCATCGATTGGGTGATTTATGGCTAACTGGTGGTGCTTCTAATACTGGAGGTGCAGTGCTTGGGAAATTGTTCACCGGCGCTGAATTAGAAAGTCTTAGCCGTGAAATTGATGGATCAAAAGCCAGCGAGCTAGATTATTATCCATTATTGAAAGTAGGCGATCGCTTTCCAATTAACGACCCCAATCTACCACCACGATTGGAACCACGCCCAGATAATCCCATTAAATTTCTGCATGGCTTGCTCGAAAGCATCGCCCGTATAGAGACACGAGGGTATGAATTATTGCAAAAAATGGGCGCTGACAAATTGAGCCGTGTTTATACTGCTGGGGGTGGCGCGGCAAATGACACTTGGACTGTAATTAGAGCACGTCACTTGCAAGTTCCTGTAGGAGCGTCGGTTTATACAGAGGCCGCTTACGGAACGGCGTTGTTGGCGATGCGGGGAGTGGAGGAGTGAGGGAGAGAATAATTAATGACAAATGTCTGTTAAGAGGTTGTTTGAAAAGTATTGGGCGAATAGAATTCGCTACTACACAAACTAAGTCCACCTGCGTGGACTAATACAAAATCAAAGTTTTTAACCCACGGAGGTGGGTTTTGTTTGTATAGCCGCGACTTCTAGTCGCCCGGCGAGTAATAAATTAGACTTTTCAAACATCCTCTAACTAACTTCTGGCTCCTGACTCTTATCTTTTTCTATTTAGCCTTAACCTAATGAAGCGATTTATTTACGCGCTTGTATCACTTGCAGACTTCCACCTGCATACAAAGTTGATTTATCTACCTCAAACCCAGTGTTAGTTAACAATTGAGCTAAATCAGTTTTCAACAACTGCCAAGCCGTTTCTGTTTCAAACAATAGCAAAAACAGTGATAATCCAGGCCAAAAGACAGGATTAGTGGGAGCATGAAAATCCACTAACACAAATATCCCTCCTGGCTTCAATACCCGATAAACCTCTTTAATAATTTTTCGCAATTGCTCAGGTTCCATCTCGTGTAGTGCAGTGCTGGTATGTACCACATCAAATAGATAATCTGCAAATGGCATTTCCTCCGCAAAAGCTTCCACATAGTTAGCTTCTGGTACATTCTGCTGCGATCGCTGCAAAGACTTGGGTGAAGCATCCAGTCCTGTTACATTTTGAGAATATTTCACTAAAAATTGCGTCGCTTGCCCACTACCGCAGCATAAATCTAAAATATGAGTATCTGAGTGAATCGTTAAGCCTTGTAAAGCTAGTTCCCGAAAACGAGCTTCACCACCTACAATTGAGGCTGCTAAACGCGAAATTGCATCATATAGCCACTGATATTGGTAACTCCAATCCCTTAAAATAGTTGCCATTACATCTTGTCCCCCGTTTAACTTTATTTAATAAAGATATATTATTAACATTAGTAAAAAAGCTGATAAGATTTGGGGAAAATAATTGCTATGGGTCGTGTAGGCGTCTTATTACTCAATCTCGGTGGCCCCGACAAATTAGAGGATGTCGGGCCGTTTTTGTATAACCTATTTTCCGATCCGGAGATTATTCGCCTACCGTTTCGCTGGTTGCAAAAACCCTTAGCTTGGTTCATTGCCTCGCGGCGAACCAAAACATCCCAAGAAAACTATAAACAAATCGGCGGCGGTTCGCCACTGCGAAGGATCACAGAAGCCCAAGGCGAAGCTTTAAAAGAACAGTTGGGTGATTTGGGGCAAGAAGCCAAGATTTACGTGGGAATGCGTTATTGGCATCCCTATACCGAAGAAGCGATCGCTCAACTTACCCAAGATAACATCGAACGTCTGGTGATTCTGCCGCTGTACCCCCAATTTTCCATTAGTACTAGTGGTTCTAGCTTTCGGCTTTTAGAAAAGCTTTGGCAAGAAGACCCCAAACTTCAACGCATTGAATACACCGTCATTCCTTCCTGGTATAAGCAACCAGGTTATTTACAAGCTATGGCGGAACTCGTAGCCCAGGAAATCAATCAGTTTCCTAATCCTGATCAGGTTCATATCTTTTTCAGCGCTCACGGCGTTCCCAAAAGCTACGTTGAAGAAGCAGGCGACCCCTACCAGCAAGAAATTGAGGAATGTACTGCTCTGATCATGCAGACCCTCAATCGACCCAATGTCCACACCTTAGCTTACCAAAGTCGCGTTGGCCCAGTAGAATGGCTCCAACCCTATACCGAGGATGCCCTTAAAGAACTAGGCGCACAAGGCGTGAAGGATTTGGTTGTCGTCCCTATCAGTTTTGTCTCAGAACATATCGAGACACTACAAGAAATTGATATTGAGTATCGAGAAGTAGCTGAAGAATCAGGAATTCACAATTTCCGTCGCGTACCTGCTCCCAATACCCATCCAGTATTTATTCATGCATTAGCAGACTTAGTGATTGATGCGCTGAAAAACCCCAGTTTCAAACTTTCCCAAGCCGCCCAAATGAAGAAAATGGTGAAAATGTACCCCCAAGAGCGTTGGGAATGGGGTCTAACTACTAGTGCTGAAGTATGGAATGGTCGTATTGCCATGCTGGGCTTTATTGCTTTGATAATTGAGCTAATTACCGGTCAAGGTTTGTTGCACATGATCGGCCTTTTGTAACACCAATGAGGAGTTAGGAGTTTTTAACTTTTTTACTTTATAAATACTCTCTCAACAAGAAGAAGAGATGGTTCGAGACAGGTTTTCTGCTATACTCGCTATTGGTTTACCAGAATTAAATACTCAATCTTCACTTCTGCAAATATCAGAAGAATGAGGATGAACTTGATTCTGAATAGAAATATAAAGTCTATTAAAGTTAACTTTTCTTAACTTTTAACACAGGATAATTTAAGATAGGAATTTGGTTAGATCAAATTCCTCTTCTTGCTGCTCTGTATTCGTTCTTTCATAACTAAGAATCAATAAAAGTCGCTCTGAATAGTCTACTGCTCCACGCAGTTCATTTTGTATAATTTCTAAACCACCATTAGCATACTCTTCAAAAATATAAATACGTTGCTCGTCAGCTACATTATCATCACCTATAATCTTAATATTTTCTGTTTGAGTGATAGCCAATAAATTAATTAACAGAGTGAAGCTGCTAGTAAAATAATCTTGTCGCAGTGGGGATAAATCTTTAGAAATTATGTCTAAAGGAACGCGCTTTTTATATTTAACGCCCAATGCTGCTGCAAACACCATAACTTCTACATAAGTTTGAAAAGGCCCAGTTGTGTCTTTTGATGCGACTAGAGATTTCACCAACTCAGCCTTATCTTTAGCAACCCTGATTCTATTTGCAGCCATTGTTTTAATATTTACATTGTTGCTATTTTAACCGAAAGTTAAAAGCGATGCCTACGGCTGGCTACGTCAACGCACATTTACTGGATTCTTTTATACTAATTGTGTGAGCGATCGCTAAACAAACAAATTATCCACCAACATAGTCCATCCTGGTACTGCGGGTTCAGCTTCAGCCACCTCACCACGGCAATATACTTGCGGTTCTTCAGGATTACTAGCACGATATACTCTAATAACTTCTTCTTTAAGTACATCTACATCCCAAACTACCAAAGTACCAGCCGCAAAATAATCACGGCGTTTACTAGCCATATCTTTCTCAGCCTTATCACCGTAATCATTTTCACTTCTTACCTCAGCAGCAAACACAGGCACACCATTAAGAAACTTTCCGCCTGTAGGTTTACCAGTATAAAATGCAGCATCAGGACTTAAAGAACGGCGATTAGGGAGATTGACAATAAAACCGACATTATCAGGTAAAGCATAACCACTTTTTGTCAGACGTTCATAATCCCGTAGACTTGCATAAATTTCACCACCCGCACGCCCTGGTAAAAATCCAGTTGGAGACATCAGCACCAATTTCCCATTGACAATCTCTGCTTTACAATTGTCAGGTAAATGGTACAAATCTTCAATAGTTGCCTCAGTTTTAATACTCATAAAACATCTTCTAATGAGTTAAGGATAATTTAAATTTTACATCTTCTCTTCTCTCTGCGTCCTCTGCGCCTTCTCTACGAGACGCTACGCGTTGGCGGAAGCCTCTCGTAGAGAAGGCGGTTCGTTTCTCCTAAACTTATATTGACAATTGAACATCCTCATAAACAAAAGAAATAGGAAAGTGAAAATCAACACTAGTTAAATGAACTTCATCTCCTTAACTTTCATCTTTATAAATTCCGCTACGATGTCCTACTTTAATTACAGTTACTATCAAAACATCATCATCTACTTCATAAACAACTCGATAATCTCCTACTCGAATCCGATATGAATTATCACCAGCTTGTAATTTTTTTACCCCGTTTGGACGCGGTTCTATTGCCAACTCGTTGATTTTAGTTTGTATGCGCTGTTGTACGTCTATAGGTAGTTTCCTAAACTGCTTTTTCGCACCCCTTGAAAATTCCACTTCGTAACTCACGCAACATCCTTGTTTATTTCGTTTCTTATTTCGTTTTGAATTTCATCCCAAGAAACAGTACCATTAATGCGTATATCTTCCCTAGCTTCTTTAATGGCTTTTAAGTCTTCTTCATCGTCTACATCATCGATTCTTTTTAATAGTGCGTGAATTTCATCTAAAGTACTATCATAAGCTTGATGTAGCAGTACGTTAATATCTTTAATTAACTGTTCTCTTTCGTGTAGGTTCATTTTTAATCATCCTCGCATGGCTTTATTTTTTCTCCTACCGTCTCTAGTTTCCCCTCAACTTAAGCTGGAAACTGCACATCCTCATAAACCAAAGAAATAGGAAAGCGAAAATCAACACTAGTTAAATTAACCTCATCCCCTTCTTCATAAGGATGTAATTCCCAAATCCCTTTGTCATTTATACGAAAGCAATCTAAACTAATTTTTTCAGCATCAATGAGGACATATTCTTGTAAAGTCTGAATACGGCGATACTGAAGAAATTTTTTGCCTCTATCGTAAGCTTCTGTACTTGGGGAAAGAACCTCGACAATTAAACAAGGATACTGAATAAATTGAATCGCTTGTTTGTCCCTTGGATGACAACTCACCACAACATCCGGGTAGTGAAACGGCCCTTTCTCCGATACACCTACTTTTGCGTCTGCTATATTGACACGACACGCACTCCCCCGAAGGTGGCTTTTTAATGCTGAAGCCAAATTGAAAGCTATATCATTATGAGGAATTGTGCCCCCAGTCATAGCGAATACTTCACCATTGATATATTCGTATTTAATATCTTGGTGTTCTTCCCATTCCAGGTATTCCTGGGGAGTCATATACTTTGCATCTGGACTCGCAACCATAACTTTATCCTTTAAACATTACGTTCAACCGCGATAATTTCAGTATACTCAAACTCATTCGGACTTTGTTTCACCAAAGAATATCTTTCTCCACCTAACTCAATATAATCTTGTTCGCAATCTGGCTTAGATGAATAATACGTAAGCACATATTCTCTACCAATTCTCTCTGTCATTTCTGCTTCTACTTCACCACGCCACTGAGTCTTAGTAACTAAAACTATTAACTGATTCGCTAATTGAGGAATTGTCTTCGCAATGTGTCGCCGCGAATTCTCATCCAAACTACCGAAGGTTGAATCCATGACAATTGGGAAAGTACTACTATCGGGAATCATCATCATTTTTCGCTTCTCACTCCATTCCCGCACTTTGTCAATAATACTAGCTATAAAAGATAAACTGAGAATTTGATTCTCGCCCGTGGAAGCTGCTACTGGTGCTTCTATCCCTGTGGTATTTTCTACTAATGTCAGTTCATATTTATCGCTAATTTTAGGAATATATGGAGTCACAGAAATCTCAGTGAATATTTCTTGTACTCGCTTTTCTAGTTGCAGACGAAATTGTTGTTCTTGACGATTTTTCACTTCCGTTAACCGTTCAATTGCATCTTGAGTGGCGTTAATTCGTCGTTGTGCTAAACTTTGCTTATCTTCATTCAGCTTTTGCTTGGCGATTTGTTTATTCAAACCTTCAATTTCAGTTGTAAGTTGAGCAATTTGCTGCTGATTTGCACCCTGATCTCGATTTAATTCATCAATTTTACTTTCAATTTCATCTAACCGTTTTTGCAAACTACTAATTTCTTCATTAGCATCTTTTCGCAACCGTTCTTGAATATTGTCTAAATCGCCTTCAATTTGGGATATGCTTTGCCTTAATTGATTAATTCTAGTTTGTTCTCTATCAACTTCTTCCCAAAAACATATCGCTTGCTTATCAATTTCATCTACTTGAGCTATCATCCGAATTGCAGTTTCTTCTACCGCCGAAGAACCTGCTTTATTTAACCAAGTACTCACATAAGTATGAGAATGATTACCCTCGTGTAACTCTGCACCACAAATACAGCGTTGAGAATTGAGTAAATCATTGATAAATTCCTGCGAAATTCCAGAGGTTAACTCGCCGCGCTGCTTCAAATCATTAATAATTCCTCGAAACTGGGATGTAGTTTCTGACAATAAAACAGTATAACCCCGCACCGAAATCACTTTTTTCAGTGCTTCTTTAGTTTTTTTATATTCTTCTTGATTCGCCGCTTTTTGCAATTCTAAATTTTGCCATCTCTCTTGCAATTCCTTAGCAGCACTTAGTTCTCGTAAACGGTTACTTGTCTCTTTTTTAAAAGTTTGTTGATATTCTAACTCTTCTTTAATTTCAGTTTGTCGTTTGTTAATGCGTTCCCGCTCTCGTTCTATCTTTTCTTGCTGTCGTAACAGTTGTTTGGTTTGGGAATCACCAATAGCTTTTAACTCATTTTCTAGAGTTTTTTTAGCATCTCCCAAATGTCTGATAGAACGGTTTATTACCTCCACACCCAAGAAAATTTTTGTAGCTTCAGCAATTTCAGCTTTTTTATCAGAACGGACTATTTCTTCAATTCGTTCTCCGTCAAAGAAAAAATATTGATGTAAAGTAGCAGGTAAAATCTGATTAATTATATCTTCTGGTTGCTGATTTGGGATATTCCATTTGCCATCATCTGCACCAACCCACATGGTTAATTGAGTTTTGCCAGCGTCAAAGTCATTTTCGTTTTTATAACCCCGACAGACGCGTTTAACTCGATAACGTTTACCTTCATGTTCCCAGCCAATCTCTACCCAACATTCTACAGCTTGACCTCTTGGAGTTTCTGCGATCGCACGTTTATTTACTAACTGTTCTATCGATGCAAACGCTGCACTAAATTTTTCATATAATACCCAAGTAAAAGCATTTAGTAAACTAGTTTTTCCGGAGCCATTATTGCCATGAATAATCGTGGTGTTGTAAATATCTCCACCAGCAAGGCTGATCTCTGGTGTAATACGATAAAAGGAGCGAAAGTTGCACAGCTTGATTGAAGTCAGCTTCATTGCACCTCTTCCTTCACAATGTCCAAAATATTATCATTTATATGGCTGTTAATCTTCTTATCTAGCCTACCTTTTTCTAGCTTCCATACCCGCTCAATAATTTGCCGTACTTCCGACGGAGCACTGTTTATTGGCTCCTGCACATCATCGATATTCCCCTGTTGTGACATTTTTGAGTTTTAAAATATTTTCTATATTTTAACTGCTTCTATGTGTGCGATCGCCTCTCTAAAGCTACTATTAGTGTTATCTTTATTTTCCACAAATTATATCTTTAAATTTCTAATTTTTTTTTACAAAAAACGCTTTATTTTTAAAGAGTTTCCTGTTATTATTTAGATTAATAAGATTTACTTTATAATTGAATGTTAATAGCTTTAAAAATTTTGCTTACATCCAATTGTAAAGTTCTTAATATTATTCTCCCATATCAAATGCTTCTTTTCTCCAAATCCTCAAAAATTTTACAAAAAAATACAACAATCAACGTGCAAAATAGCAGATAAATCCGTAATTACTGATCAAATATCTAACAATCCATATCGCTTTTGTAAATTCAGTAACTTCATTCTCGCTTCGCCAGCGTTATCAGCTAAATCAGCGAATTCGACAAAGCGACGCAATTCTTTTTTTAACAGATTACGCTCAACTTCTATAGTTTCTCTATCTAAGTCTGGTGGTAAGACAATCATGTCAAATATGGTGGCACGTTCTTTAGTAGGATGAGGACGCAAAACTCTCCCCCGTCGCTGGATAAACTGGCGGGGATTACCAGAACTTGATAAAATCACCGCAGTTTGAATTGCCGGAATATCGACACCTTCATCTAAACAGCGAATTGCTACCAAACCTTGCAACTCACCATTTTCAAATTGATGCTGCAAAATTTCCCGTTCTTGTAATGACGTTTGTGCCGTATAGGTGCTTACCTTGTACCCTAATTCTACTCCGAGAATTTTGGCAACGGCTTTAAGTTGGCGTAGGGATGAATGTTGTCCCGCATCTTGTGAACCATCACTGCAATAGAAAAGAGTATGAGTAGTTTCGCGGCGAATTGTCATTAAATCCCGCAAAGCATTTAATTTATTTTCTGCCGCACCAATTAACCTTGCTCGTTGCATCAATAACGGCTTTAAATCTTCATGGTTCTCAAAATCCCTCGATTCGCCATTTTCCCGTTCCCGATATAATAGCGATCGCCCAATTCTTTTAGTTAATTTTAAATAAGCAATACTTTCTGCCTCAGTTAATTCTACCAAAATTGGATAGTACTGATAATGCACCAAAGCACCTTGAGCGATCGCATCCCTCAAAGTAAACTCTGGCTGGAGAACTGAGCCAAAATAATCAAATAAAGATTGCGTACCAAAGTCATCAAAATACCTTTCTGGTGTAGCCGATAAAGCCAATCGCAATCCTACACGGCGCGGTAAACTTTCTTCTAACCTGGGTGCGCCTAAGTTATGGGCCTCATCGCCAATAATTAAAGTCTTGGCGGGAAAATATTTGAGTTGAGATTGAAATCCCTCTCCAATTAAAGTGGAGTTGGTAGTGATCACCGTGACGAAACCTTGGGAGCCAGAACGCAGATTGTAAATCTGCGTAGAAAGTTGACTTTGCCAAGCGCGTAAATTCTCGAAAGCTAAGATAGGTTGCAAATTAAACTTTTCACATTCTCGCGCCCATTGAGTGACGAGATGGCGGTAAGGACAGACTACCAATAAGACTTGTAAGTTAATTTGTTGGTACAATTCACAAGCGATCGCTAGTGCTGTGATTGTTTTACCACTACCAGTTGCCATTTTTAGCGTCCCTCTGCCGTTGTTAGCAAACCAGCTATTGATAGCTTGTCGCTGATACTCGCGCAATTGCAGAGATGGAGATATTTTTGGGCATCCTGGTAGTAGTTGCTGAGTCTGGTAACGGCCCTTGCTCTCCCTTACAAATGGTAATTTGAGCTTAAAAGTGGGCAGTTGTTGCACTGGATTTGACGTCAGGTACATAAATCAACGACAAAGGTGGTGATGAATCCTAATAATTGGGCATTGGGCATTGGGCATTGGGCATTGGGCATTGGGCATTGGGCATTGGGCATTGGGTATGGGGCATGGGGCATTGGGCATTGGGC
>NZ_JADEXR010000076.1 GCF_015206995.1 aff. Roholtiella sp. LEGE 12411
CTATTGAAAACGCAAAAGAAGAAATAAGAGGGCAGATAAATGCATTTGTAATTAAGAGCGAGCGCTCTAACCCAGTATCAGCAGATTGGATAATTGTTGGGTTTTCCGATCCGGGATACTGGATTACAGCACTTCCGCCTGTTATCAGGTACACTAGATTAAAATATAAATACTTTTAAATGAAATCCTACTCTGTCGATCTTCGAGAAAAAATAGTTGCAGCACATCTTCAGAAAAATATCTCAATCAGGAAAGTGGCGAACATATTTTCCGTGTCAAAGAGTTTAGTGCAAAAGCTGGTAAAACAACAAAAACTTGAAGGAAATTTACAATCAAAGCCGCGAGGAAAGCCACAATTTAGTCATTTAACAAATGCTGACACAGAGTTGAGAGAATTAGTTGAATCACATCCAGATGCAACATTGATAGAGTTGTGTGAATTATTTGCAGACCTTACTGGAAATTCAGTAGGTCGAAGTGCAATGTGTCGGGCGTTACAGAAATTAGGATTAAATCGGAAAAAAAAACAAAGCGGAGTACCCAAGCGGGGACAGAGAGAGTTCTGAATTTAAGATTAGATTATTGGGAAAAAGTCAAATATATAGAGCCAGAAAACTTAGTCTTTTTGGATGAAACTGGTGTCCTACTTGGGTTAACGAGGACTCATTGGCGTTCACAAATGGGAACAAGAGCTTACTCTCTTAACCCCTTCTATAGAGGCTCAAAAGTTACAGTAATTGGAGCAATTAGTATTAAAAAAGTAGTCGTATTAATGACAATGAATGGTTCAATGGATGGCACTGCATTTGAATTATTTATTGAGAAGTTTTTAGTGCCAAATTTATGGTCAGGAGCAGTGGTAGTTATGGATAATTTATCTGCACATAAACTAGATTCAATTGTGCCAATGATTGAAGCTGTAGGTGCGAAAGTTATTTGTTTATCTTCATACTCCCCCGATTTTAATCCAATTGAATTATGGTGGTCACAATTTAAATCTTTTTTACGCAGTTTTGCTCCAACTACAACAGAAATGGTTGATAAACTAATCTCAGTTGCACTCGACTTAATAAATCCTCAACATTTAAGAAACTGGTTTACTAGTTGCTGTTACTGTACCTCATAACATCCGTAGGTGCTGTATGCAACGCCGAATGCACATCGCGTTAAGTTAGATTTTTTGTGGAGTGGGTTAGGAAATTCCCCTAACCCAGCAATTAAACTAATTTATAGAACTACTCGCAATCAACTGGAAATTGCGATCGCAATCTTCCCCACAGTACGCTCAGTTTCGCTATAAGTATGAGCCGCAGCTAATTCTGCTAAGGGATATGTGCGATCAATCACCACCCTGATTTTGCCAGCTTCAATCAAATCTTTGAGATAAACCAAGTCTTGAGTGTTAAGCCGCTCAATGATAAATTTAGCTTTTTGCCCAGGAATAAAAGCTGTTAAGATACCCTGCACAAAGATTTCGGGCGTCGGTAGCGTTGTGATATAAACTCCATTAGGTTTGAGAACTCTTTTGCTAGTAGAGAGCGATCGCTTGCCAACCACATCAAAGATAATATCGTACTGTGCTGTACCCTCAGTAAAATCTTGTCGCTTATAGTCGATGAGGTAATCTGCTCCCAGAGATTTCACAAAATCCAAATTTTTAGTACTGCAAACTCCCGTTACCTCCGCCCCCAAAGCCTTAGCAATTTGCACCGCAAAAATCCCTACTCCACCCGCAGCCCCATTAATCAAGACAGCTTGTCCAGCTTGGATATTACCTTGCTCGCGCAAGGCTTGCAATGCCGTGAGCGCCGCTAAGGGCACAACAGCAGCTTCTTCATAAGTCAGGTTTGTTGGTTTGGGCGCAACCAAGTTTTCTGAGACAACTGCAAATTCAGCATAAGCTCCTCCAGGGAAGCCAGTACCGCCATAAATAGAATCTCCTGGCTGAAAACGCGTGACTTGACTACCAACCGCTATTACTTCTCCCGCCACATCAAACCCCAGAATCATCGGGAATTTGTTCCCTGTAAGCAAGCTCAACATTCCCTTACGGATTTTCCAATCAATGGGATTAACACTACTGGCATGAATTTTTATCAGTAACTGCTCAGGTTGAATTTTTGGCTGCTCTACGTCTTCGTACTGCAACACTTCAGGCGAGCCATACCGCCGGATAACGACTGCTTTCATAGCATTCCTCCTGCTACCCTGTTTTGTTTACGGAACTCAGAAAGCTTGTTATTGCTTATGACTTTAGTTTAGCGATTGCTGATATTCAATCGGAAGTCGTGTTTGATCGAACCCGCGATCGCTATTTGTGGATGGATGTAGGTTGAGATGGCGATCGTGGTTCATATTGACTTGATTGATGGCAAAATCTGGATTCAACGAGATGGGACTGAAGAAGGCATTGCTGCCGATTTAGAACGGGCTGGAATCCCCAAAGACCACATTGTACTTGGGTTTCGTTCACCGGAAGTCAGACCCTACACGGGCTATGCAGTTGCTTGAAGGGCGATTCGGTAGGATTTTTGATAGCTGATCATAATCCTGGGGTTTCAGCACTCAGTTCCCTTGAAGTTTTGGGCTATCATCCACTAACTCAAACAGATCGTCTTTGCTAGCAGAAAACAAACATAAAAAAAGGTTTAGAATTAGATTAGTTGCAAATATTGTGCATTAAGTCATTTCTTTGCAGGAGTTTATATGCCTTATCCAATAAGATTTACCAGCGCAATTTAATATTATTATCTCGAGAAAAATTAAGAAAATATGAATTGCATTTCTTCTCCAAAAAAAATGATATGTTAGATACAGAATTGAATTTCGCACGTGTCTGGGGTAGCACGACGTAGCCTACTCCAGTTTTTCCCCCTTAAATCCCTTGGCATTTGTCGCTTTTAATGGGATTTAAGGAGCCTTTGAGTACACATTAGAGACATCCAAAAAACAGTTCAAAGTCGGTTGAATCCTTGCTGATGTTGAGTTTCAATTGAGTACAAAAAAGTCCTGAACCCCTGTCTATAAATACTCGAACCCCAACCTAAAAACACTAGAACCCCTACCCGAAAAAAAGTTTTTCAACTTCTTTAATGCCCTAACAGCCAGGGTTTTAGATTTTGAGTACAAACTTAATAAATCCAATAAATTCTATCCTAGATAGACGCACTACCGACCTTGGCGACGGCTGATATAAATCTTATATCGCCAATCACTTAACGCTCTGGCAAACACCAAAAGCGAAAAGTGAGTGGAGGGATGAGATAGCACCATGCCTGAAGTGAATGGAAGTCGCGGCTGTACACATAAGTTCTACCCAAGACCCAACCGTTGACACACACCAGCCGAAACTCAAAGATTTGATCAGCCTGTCCTATGTAATCAGCCGCCCTTGTTATAGTAGGCAGCGTGGGTATAAGACGCGGCTTCAATTCCTAGGCATAGACAATAGCAACAGCATCTCCCACAGTGGCAGCCAAGTCCACCGACCTTTTGCGAAATTCAATGACATCACCGTCTACACGACTCCTCACCTCCCCCGCTACGGAATCGACGACAACCCCAGCAAAATCAGGTGGTTGCGGCTGCGACAGCAACAGCAGCGCCACCGTGGAAAGGGATGAAAAGCTCCAAGAACGCATTGCTAAACATCCCTGCTACAGCGAAGACGCCCATCACCACTACGCCCGGATGCACGTTGCAGTTGCTCCAGCCTGTAACATTCAATGCAACTATTGCAACCGTAAATATGACTGCGCTAACGAAAGTCGCCCTGGAGTCGTTAGCGAGTTGCTAACACCAGAAGAAGCAGCACACAAAGCTTTGGTGATTGCAGGTAAGATTCCTCAAATGACAGTTGTGGGAATTGCAGGCCCTGGCGATCCATTGGCAAATCCAGAAAAGACATTCCGCACCTTTGAGTTGATTGCAGACAAAGCACCGGATATCAAGCTTTGTTTATCAACCAACGGTTTAATGTTGACCGAATACATCGATCGCATTAAGCAATTAAATATAGATCACGTTACGATCACCCTAAACACCATCGACCCAGAAATCGGCGCACAGATTTATTCTTGGGTTCACTACAAGCGTAAGCGTTATAGAGGCGTGGAAGGAGCCAAGATTCTGCTCGAAAAGCAGATGGAAGGATTGCAAGCCCTCAAAGAAGCAGACATCTTGTGCAAAGTCAACTCGGTGATGATTCCGGGAATTAACGATCAGCATTTGGTCGAAGTGAATAAATTCATTCGTGAGAATGGGGCATTTTTGCACAACATCATGCCGCTGATTTCTGCACCGGAACATGGCACACACTTCGGCTTAAACGGTCAGCGCGGCCCTTCAACCAAGGAACTCAAAGAAGTTCAAGACAATTGCTCCGGCAACATGAAAATGATGCGCCATTGTCGTCAGTGTCGAGCCGATGCAGTCGGATTATTGGGAGAAGACCGCAGCCAGGAATTTAGCAAAGATAAATTCTTGGAAATGTCCCCAGAATATGACCTCGAAAAGCGTCAAGAAGTACACCAAGGTATTGAGAAGTTTAAAGAAGAACTTAAAGTAGCCAAAGACAAGGCACGCACAGGCAAGAAATTTGCTAACAATCCTAAAGTCCTAGTTGCAGTAGCAACCAAAGGCGGCGGATTGGTTAACCAGCACTTCGGTCATGCCAAAGAATTCCAAATTTACGAAGTAGAGGGCAACGAAGTTCGCTTTGTCAGTCATCGCAAGATTGACCAGTATTGTCAAGGTGGATACGGTGAGGAAGCCACTTTTGAGCATATTATGGAAGCGATCGCAGATTGCAAAGCAGTTTTAGTTTCCAAGATTGGTAACTGTCCCCAAGAAAAATTGCAAGAAGCTGGCATACAGACTATTGAAGCTTACGACGTGATTGAGAAGGTTGCTTTGGAGTTTTACGAGCAATACGTCAAGCAACTAGGGAATAGGGAATAGGGTATGGGGCATGGGGCATGGGGCATGGGACAAGATGAAATATCCTTAATGCTCTGCCCAATGATACCAGTCGCACGCCAATTGCTACCCTACGGGAACGCTAAGAGCGCCTCGCTTCTCGCCGCTAGCGCTAACATCACATCACAGCACTGGTTCTCCAATGCCCAATGCCCGATTCCCAATGCCCCATCCCCAATACCCAAAAAGGAGAATAATCATGGCTTATAAAATTACTAGCCAATGTATTTCCTGCAATCTCTGTTTGTCTGTGTGTCCCACTAATGCAGTTAAGATAGTTGATGGACAGCACTGGATTGACCCTGAACTTTGCACAAACTGCGTTGGTAGCATTCATACTGTGCCTCAGTGTAAAGCTGGTTGTCCCACCTGCAATGGTTGCGTCAATCAGCCCAGCGATTACTGGGAAGGCTGGTTTGCCAATTACAACCGTGTAGTTGGAAAGTTAACAAATAAAGAAGATTACTGGGAGCGGTGGTTTAACTGTTATTCATAACAATGTTTGCTATCAAACATATAGAAATGTAGCAATAGCAAGGCTTTGGGGTTTTGCAGACATCGCATTCAACATGAGAAGCGTTAGCGATCGCATCACTTCTATACTCTGCGATGCACTGCTTTGCTTAATTGATAAGCGTTTCCGCTTTTCTTAGTGCCATTCCCCTAAAGCCGAATGGCACTAAGAAAAGATACAGCCCTTGCTCTGACTGGTTAAGAGCCTGGGGGCTGGGAACCCATTCTGGGAGGCTCCGCCTCCACTAGCTTGACAAGAGGCAGAGCCTCTTTAAACACATTCCCAGCCCCCAGGCTGGGAACGAGACGACACAAGCCTTTGGGCTTTTCTTAGTGCCATTCCCCTAAAGCCGTTAATGCATTACCGTTGATGGTTTAAGGGCAGGTTTAGCCCCAAGCGAAAAAGTCTTAATGCTGACCTTATGTTCAAGGAAATCTTATTTATTGAAGAGACGTTGCCATATAGTTACTACTAAATTTCTAGTCAAGCGAATTGGTCGGATTAAATAGTAGAGAAAATCCAAATATTTGGGCAGTGATAAAAACTGCTGATCTTGAAATGTTGGCATCATTTTATGGAGTATCGGAAGAATAATCCAACGCCAAAAACTTCCAATACAGTAATGTATTTTATCCTGTTGACGTTCCATCATTCTGATGTGAAATTTGAATGTTTTGAAGCTAAAGCCTTCTGTTTGGCTGATAGTTTGATTAAAAAAGTCCTGACAAACTTCAAAAGTAAGTTTTTGGCATTCTAAATCAGCCCGAATTCTTTGATTAACTGGCTCTGGTAAAGTAGTTTCTAAAAGATTATGTGCCAAATATAAACCTAGTAAAAGCATACGCTCTGTGCCTAGCTTTTTGGCTTTTGCCATTATCTGCTCCCAATCCGTTTGTTGATGAATGCGGATTAATTCAGCTAGATCACAAATCCATGCTAGTCTCTCCCACAGATGTTTGGAACCATGCACACAGAGAATTACAAGCAAGTCCTCTAATCCCAGGTTCGGTACTTTAATGTCAATTAAAGGTACTGGCTCCAGATGTTGCCATAGGTTGTCAAAATTAATAGGGAAACAGAAAAAATGCCTCGCAGTAATGTTCTGGTGAATATCCACAAAGACCAAGCCATCATTACGCATTAGTGAATGTTCATTGATGTATTTCAGTCGGGCTATCTCTTTGGCATCACTTAGGAACCATCTTGGGAATGTGTATTTGTATTCTCCTTGTTTTTGGAGCAAATCAATTGCTTTGAGAAAGTCTTGATCGCTAACTAAGATGTCTAAATCTCCGAATTGTCGTAGCGCAAGATTACCGTAAGCTCCAACTGCAAGCACTGGCCCTTTGAACGGGATAGCATAGATATCGTGTTCCTTAAGTAACTCCAGTAACTTCAGCAGTTCTTGAGTTAGCAACAGATTGTGGACGGCGTTGGTATGGTAATAACTGCGTAATTGAGTCAGGATAATTTCAGGAACGGCTTCCGAGCAAGTAGCTTTCAAGCTTTGGTACAAGAGCGGTATCACCCCTTGACTAGCTGCTGTTTGGATTAAGTAAGTCCAGTCGATATCTTGCTGAAGTAGGGTTTTGATTCGCTCTGCTGTTTGGGTGCTGATGCAGGTTCGAGAACAACACAGAAGTAACTCGATTTCTGCTCCCGCCGTTTCTGAGTCTTTAATCGGTGGTTTAACTAAGGTTTTCATAAAAAGTCAAATATCTAACTCCAATACATTTGTTGCTCAAGATGACGCTGAATCCGAGTTTTTAGTAGTCCTATCAAGGCAATACCAGTCACGGTTCCATAGGCCAACGAACCTATAACTTCTACAAGCGTAGGGTCTACTATTGGTAGAACAAGTGCGATCGCACCTCCTTTAGCAACTCCACCGATACAACTGGCAAATATCCACCAAATTGCATACCGGATGTGATTTCGCAAAACTAGCCATTGAAAAACTCCGATTACAGTTGACGCTAAAAACATAATCAAGATATATGTCCAAACTCCCTGTATATTCACAGTGACTCCGAGTATTAATAAATATCCTTGAGGAGCAATTTCTACAATCTTTTCCCCAATCTTAAACACATAAATAATTAAGTATGCTGTAATCCAACCATAAGCACTGGCTAGTATCCACCTACCTAAATGCGGGATGTATTTTCGCAAAACTAGCCATTGTAAAATGCCAAACATGGGCATAGTAAAGAACGATAATTGTCCTATCATCACGTTGATTAGGTTAGCCACTACCCACCAAAACCACAAACTCAACAAAGAGAAGGCAAGTCGTTTGAAAAGATAATGATCTGCATTTATATTGTTGAAAAACTTACGCGCTCGTTTCATCGATAGTGTTGGGCTTGGGTTTCAAACAAGTGTGCATAGCTAGCGCCTAGCTGCATCAGTTCCTCGTGAGTACCGTTTTCCACAATTCGCCCGTGTTCCATCACATAGATGCAATCGGCCATTTTTACTGTAGATAAGCGATGGCTGATAAGGATAGCAGCTTGACCATTGATGAGTTGGCGGAACTTTTGAAATACTTCTTCTTCTGCTTTGGGGTCTAATGCACTAGTGGGTTCATCGAGGACAATCACCTGAGAGTCACGCAAGAATGCTCGTGCTAGTGCTACTTTCTGCCACTGACCAATACTGAGTTCTTCTCCGTCTTCAAACCAACTCCCCAAAATAGTTTCGTAGCTATTAGGCAACCCATTTATGACATCATCAGCACCTGCTTTACAGGCAGCATTTTCAATTCGTTTATCATCCGGTGGGAGGTCGATGTTACCAAACCAAATATTTTCCTTAGCAGTTAGATGATACTTGGCGTAGTCTTGGAAAATGACGCTGATTTGGCGGCGGAGGTCTGTGCTAGAAAAGCAGCGCAAGTCATTGCCCTCAAAGGTGATGCTTCCCTCTGTGGGGTCGTATAATCGGCACAAAAGTTTAATTAGGGTAGTTTTGCCTGCACCGTTCTCACCCACCAAGGCTACTACTTCCCCTGGTTGAATATTTAGGGAGATATCTTTTAGTCCTGGGCGATCGCTGGTAGGATATTGAAAGCTCACACCCTGAAATTTAATCCCCTTTTGCTGGAGTAGAGGAACGGGCAGAGGATGTAACGGTTCCACCACCTTGGGCTTGAGGTCAAGGAACTCGTGGAGGTTGGAAAGAAATAGGTTATCTTCATAAAGACCAGCTAAACTGCTCAACACCCCTTGGAGCGCACCTTGTCCGCGCTGAAATGCTTGGTAATACATAATCAGGTCGCCGATGCTGAAAGTGCCTTTAACTGTTTGGTAAGCAATGATACCATAGGAACCATATACTGCGAGGGTGGCACTCGTTTGGGCAACAAACCCTGTAATGGCACTTCTTTGAGAGATAGCAAGGCTTTCTCGGTAGAGTTGCTTTCTTAATTGGCGAAAGCGGCGACTGAACAGAGAACCCAAATCAAACAGCCGAATTTCCTTGGCGTACAAACTATTGGTGAGTATCCAATCTAGGTAATAAGCTTTGCGTTCTGTGGCTGTGCGTTTGCGCTTCCAGTGATACATCTCGCCTGCATACTTTAAACGCACAAACAGACCGGGAACTGTGGCAATAAAGAGGATGGCGGCGACCTCCCAATGGAACCAAAGCAGTAAGCCTGCAATGGCTACTAGGGAAATGGTGTTCCCCATTAGCTGTAACAAACTATTGAGGATATGGCTAGGACGAAATGAGGCTTCTTTTTGGGCGCGTTGCAGGATGTCGTGGTATTGGGAATTTTCGTAATACTCTAAGTCAATTTCAATGGCTTTGGCATGAACAATGCCGTACATGTGGTCGGTGACTATCTCAGCTTGGGTTGTGTTGACCAGTTCTGCAATTGAACTGCACAAGGCAATAACCAGGTTAACTGTGCCTGTGAGTGCAATTAGCAGCGCTACCTGTTTGAAGGCTGCTTCTTTGTTGGCAATTGCGATGCCAGCTGACACTGCATCTACAATTACTTTCATTAAATAGAGTGAAAGTAAGGGTAGCGTACTCTGCAATATTAGGAGTAGTATACGAGCGATCATCCAAGTTGGACTGCTTTGCCACACAAGTTGTAACGCCCGCTTTAGCCGCAATGCTCCTTGAATTTTGTGTTTGAGTTTGTAGGGGTAGGGAGTCATGGATTACTCCCACAGCAACACGGAGGGGAGTTGGTCTGGGTAAGCTAGTCTCAGAAGTTCGTAACCAATTCCAGATGCACCAGGAAAGAAGCCGGGATGGAAAGTTAGGATAGAACCGTAATCAAAACCACCTTTTTGTTTGGCACGAGCTACGACCTGAGCGGCTTGTCCCATTGCCGTTTCTATTAATTCAGGTCGGTTAAGTTTACGACCTGCGGTAAATAGAAATTCGATTCGACCTAAATTGCCACAGCAGAGGTGGTCTACTCCTGAGATTTTATGTTCTTTTGTAGTATTGATAGCTACTTCAATATCCTTGCGAATTTCAGGGGTATCTAGAATATCTAAACCAGCAACTCTGGCTAAACCAATACCAGGAGCGCCATGACACCAAGAACACATACAAGCAGGACTTTCTTTTGTGGATGGTTGTCTCAGATCTGGCCAATTTCCTATTTCTCGAATAAAGACACTACGTTCATAGGCTATGGCTTCCTCAGCTGCTTCAAGAAAAGAAGTTTCGCTTGTAACTTTATATAAACGCAGTAATGCGTAGGCAATTCCTGATGTACCGTGAGAAAATCCAGTGAGTAATTTTCCATCTAAAGTTGCCCATGCTCTGTAGCCTGAATCACTTGCAACACGATTATTTAATAAATAGTTGCCACAAGCGATAGCCTTTTCCAAAACTTCTGTATCAGTAGAGATATTGTGAAAAGCTAACAAGCCTAGAATAGCTCCTGCTGCCCCCAAAATAATATCAAAATTTTTATCAGCGTCAATTAGCTTAGAGGTAATCAAAGATGCTACTTGTTTGGCATCTTCTAGGAGTGCTGGTTCCTTGAGAAAATTACTGAGATGAACTAAAGCATAAATAATACCACCACTACCCAATGCTCCACCAATACCAGCATTTAAATTATGAGTAGATGCCGATTCTCTGATATCTTTAAGTAGAAGCTGCAACGAACTTAAAGTGAGGTTACGAAAGCTATCGCCTGGGGAAATTTTTGCTAATGCTGCTAGGAATAAAGCAAGACCGCAACTGCCATCATACAGGTTATACCCCATGGGTTGAAGTTGAAATTTTTGTACATGAGAGAGATATTGAGGGGCTAACCATGTAACGCTACCATCATCAGAATGAATTGCTTTTTTATCAAGGTTTGTTGCTAACTCACGAGCTTGGGTTACAAGTTCTTGCTTGGTTAAAGGCAGCAACGAAGTAGAAATAAAACTTAAGTTATCAGACAGGGATAAACGATGAGCATCTTCTGCTGTACGTGCGTACAATGCTCCCTGAATAAATGATATCTGTTGCTCTAAATCCTGCTCATTAAGTTTATTTAAACGGGTAATTACAGCATTAAAACTGGGTTCTGTGAAATAATCTTCAATGATTAGATTGGATGAAATTTTTAAAGCATTACTATCTGAACGAGCAGTGAATAATGGGATATCCATTTGCTCTAATGCCTGTTTTTCTGCTTTTACAAGCACCCAGCATGAAGGTTTTGTATCGGAAAAGAGCATTGCTCTACTTAAAATATCAAGTTGAATACTCCACTCTGCACCATCGCGCAAAAAATTCGGATGAAGGGTATGTTGTAAAATTGAAGCGTAGGTTGAGGTGTTACGAAAAATAAAACGTACTGGTTGACCAGATAATGCCATCAAGGGGCTATCGGAAGCTATCAAAGCTTGACGATGTTTCACCAAGAAGCGATACATTTGCTGGAAGCCATTAATAATTTCTTTATGATTATCTTTCAGTGCTAATATCGCTTCATCAACGGAAGTAGTTTTGGATTTCGGATTAGTGTTTGATCTGGATTCTTCCTTGTTATTTATTATGTTTGTTTTAATAGTATTACTTTGCTGGGATTGATTAAACTTGTTATTTTGACCGTTCCCTCCTAAACCACTAACATCATAAGCGTGACCTTTTGGATCAAACTGCCACTGCGGTAAGAGTGCGGTACGAAGTACCGAATGCCAAAGTTGCTGATTGGCTAGTAATTTAGATCCTTTGGTTGGCTGTCGCGTTTCCATTTCGCGTACCCAAGGATGCATCAGTGTCTCAAGGTCAATTAATACAGGGTGTTCACCACAGGCAACAATATTTTCGTTATGTAAATCTGTGCTATCTAAGAAATACACCAAGCATAACAACATCCCGCAGCGCTGGTAGTACCGATTGGTTTCTTCTGGGTCTTTGCAGGGTACAAACTCTACGAATTCAACCCAGCCATAACCTGAACGTTCAAGTACTTGAAGTAACTTGAATGGCAATGGGACATCCTGCTGATTTAACCAAGCCAGCAATTTCATGTAAGCTTTTTCCATACCTATATCTTTTGGCTTGTAAACCAGTTTTAGTCCTGATGCAAAGCTTATGATCATGACAGAACGACCACCATGATGGCGATCAGACATATCTGGTTTTATGCATGTAACCTTTCCTAATTCCTTTCCGGGTTGGAAAAATCTTTCAATATCAAACAAATCCGAGGCTAAACGAGAGATAAATTCTCCAGTGGCATCAACCCACAAATCAGTAGCCTGTGCCACTAATCGTCCTAATACAGGGTATTCTTGGAAGAATTTTATTAGCCGACCTTGGAGAAAGTATTTGGTAAAGTGCTTGTAATGATGCTGAGAACTAACATTTATTGATTTCTGCAAACGGCTTACTAGAGTAGTTTGTCTACTTAGATGGAAAACCGACAACTCAAACTCTAGTGACGGTGTACATAGATTAACTAACCATCTTAGAAGACTGCGCTCAAGAATTGCATGAGCTGCGTCACAAAGTAATTCATAGCCAGAGCCAACTTGCGTCTTTAACTTAGTTCTAGCTACATAAATGAATGGTGATAAAATTTCTTCAAATGGTAGCGGATATTGAGGGTCTAAAAAAAAATTCCCAGAATCTAATTTATCTTGATATAAATAAGCTTTCAAGCATTCATTTAATGTTTGAGTCCAAGGAGGCAATGACTGTCCTTCACAGATAGATGCACAGCTAATCAAATTACGAACTGTGTTTAATTCCAGTCCATCCCAAATAAGGCGCTGTTCAAATTTTTCCCTATCCCCCAGAGTCATCACCTGACACCATTGCTCAATTATGGCATCAACTACAGCATGATTTTCTGGTATCTCTTCACAATAAAATTTAGAACTAAGTCTCTCTCCGATTGTGGTGCCTTTTTTGGAAATTTTCTTTAATTCTTCTTTAGAAAACAACATCTTTACTGTCTTGCTAAGATTATACTGATTTATAAGAATTGTTTGGGGGTATCCCTTGTCAATACCATGCCAAGATGGACGAATACCCACCAAAAGAATTTAGATTCTAAAACAAGGTTAAAATGCAGAAAGTTCCAAAACCTGGACATGGAGGTGGAGGGGGTGGTGGTGGAAAGCAATTAGTGCCACGAATTGTATTACATAGTACATCATTACTTCCCATCGTTGGAGATCCAGAACCTACAATCATTGGCATATTAATCCTGTCAAGCTCATGGATTGTACACTCAGGGAACGTCAAGCCTTGTGGCTGTACTATAAAGAGACTGTTGACAGTTTCTGTAATTACTTGAAGTTGAATATCCTGAAGTTGTTCTTGAATCTTCCCTCCCAATTCTTCCTCAATGACCTTAACCGGATTAGTAATCAACTCCTGCTTAAACCCGTCATCTCTCCAAGCTCGTGCCATCACCGTTACACTGCTTTCCTCATCTAGCAAAGCATTTCTCTGCTGATCCAATAACCACCGAGCAACATCCTCATAAGTCATCCCCACTAAAGCTTTCAAATCCTCCTCAGAAATCCCCTCATAAGGATTGTAAGGTAACACCATATAAAGGGTATCTTCCGTTTCCTCTAGAACGTTAATCTCTAACTCCTCTGGCAGCTTAGTCCCTAACTCTTTCTCCACCACCGCCTTCGGATTAGCAATCAACTCCTGCCTAAATCCCTCATCTTTTAAAGCACGAGTAATCAAATGAATTTCCAAATCCTTCCTAGTCTTCACAGCCAGCTTTGAATCCTGCTGTAATTGATAAGACCATAAAGGCAGTAATGGTGTTATTCCTTCAGGCGTTTTGTCTTGATTATTCATGTCGCAACATCAATTGTTGTTGTTTAAATTCGTTTTTCTGTTCATAGCCTGCATTTATTCAAGTAAATAAATGCCAACTACCACTCTCATCACTTTCTACTTCTGGAATTGGTACCGAAATATAACGACCGATATTCCCTGCACCACCAATCACAACTTGTCCCTGATTTTCTACCCAAGCATGGGCTGACATCTGTCCACCCTTGTTTCTGGTAAAACCAATGCGTAGCTGAGTGGGATAACCACGCCGATCAAGTAATACTTGCGTAGCCAAAGCTTGAGGAAGACATACGGCTCGTAAGTATGGACTTGCTACTGTCACAGCCCAAGCAACTTTGTTGACAAAAGCTTCATCTACCGCCTGCAACTTAGCCCTTGGCTGTGCAATCTTCGCCAAAAGACCACGCAATTGCTGAAATGGTAGTAATTTTAACCCTACCCTGATTGTTCCGAGTAGAAGTACAGCTTTAATTAAAAGCAGGCGATCGCTTGATGTCAGACTGAAAAATTTACGCAACTGTTTCATGAATTTGTCAAAAACTATGTACGAATTTCATCAGTAGTAATTGACTAAATTCGCAGAAAATAGCTGGTTTAAATGAGTTGTTTAAGTGTTTTCCTGGGTTTGGTTGGTATTGATTATTTATGTACCACTATTCCTCTGTTACATAAACATCTTTACCAAATCTTAAACTTGTAAACTTTTGTAAACATTTATACATACCTAAAACCAACATAAATTTTAATTTAAACTTCGGCCAAATATATTTCATTGCCTGATTGAAAAACCAATACCTTGTCAAATTTAGTTGGTTAATTGCTAAAAACGCATTTGATTCTTGCTAAAAATGCAATTTATTTTTGTGCGAGAAACAATTGTGTGATATTTGATTGTGCTGAAGAATACATAAGTTAATTTTATAATTGAAGCTGAAGAAATCTCTGCACAAGCAGCAATCAAGTTCATACGAGCTTCATATAAGGTTATTAAACGTGAAAAAGCTAGTTATTACCTAGATAAGCAAGTTCACGCAAATTAACTCATACTGCTCTCAAAGCTTCTTGCTGCACCTATACCCCTACAACAGCACGCCTCACATTCGCCAGTATTGCTATCTGCCTCGAAGCGTATTTGCTTGGCTTCCGTCACCGAACCATGTCTCAACTCATGAAGTGCCTGGTGCAACCCAGTGGGGGTATGTGGATTTGTCATACTTACAAATTTTCTGACAAGCGATCGCTCATTGGTGACAAGTTAAGACTGTAAGTCTTTTGTCAAGAGGCTTTGAGAGAATTGTGGAAAAAAAACTGGTCAGACCCTCGTTGGAGATCAGGAAAAGGAGCGACAATTAACTTAACGTTTGGTTTTCGCTTCTGTTTGATAATACCTAAATCTCGATTTTGGGGGTCAGCAAAATACTTAACGGGGTCTGTTGCCTTACCTTTTTGATGAGCCATAGTAAAATGATAAAGACCGCGATAAATCATTTCTAATCAGTAAACCAAAAAGTTTTTCTCCAAAGAGCGATCGCTAAAATACTTATATGTTTTAATACTTGTTTACACAAAATTCTTTAACCAGCAGACATAGTATAAATAACGATTACTTATAGTTTGGTGATTAAGAATTTCTTGGCGCTAACCTGACGGAATATAAATCCTTTCAATTACTTGATATTTGCGCTGCAAGGCTTGAGATAAAAAGGCCAACATCTGTTTAACAGTACGTAAGCTTTATTAGCGATCGCTCTTTGGAGAAAAACTTTTTGGTTTACTGATAATGTTTTTCTAGCCATTGCAATAAGCCCTCCTCCACGACAGTCAAGTAAGTCTGTCGTCCCAAAAATTCCAACACTGTATAAGCACACCGATCTAACATTCCACAGTTACGTAAACGAGATATTCGTTTTTTAATTTGTGGCAGTTGATGATGTGCTTCTGGCGAGTCAATTTTGTTGAGGTTTTACGGTTTCACGTTGAGCGTAGCATCATGAACATCAACGGGAGCAACGCGATTTTGTGAGGTCGGATCAAAAACCAGCGATGCCTTCGGCGGGCTGCGCCTACGCTAAAACTTACATTTGTGTATAAAGTAATTTTATTTGCAATTAACATACGTAATTACACGGTAAATTATCTTGATGAGATATCCCAAAAA
This sequence comes from aff. Roholtiella sp. LEGE 12411, assembly GCF_015206995.1. Taxonomy (GTDB): domain Bacteria; phylum Cyanobacteriota; class Cyanobacteriia; order Cyanobacteriales; family Nostocaceae; genus Komarekiella. The sequence goes on from NZ_JADEXR010000076.1 coordinate 15,945, forward strand.
GATTGCTAGTAAGTTATTTGACGATTATTTCCAAATATATCTGCAATAAGTCTTTAAGACTTAATATCAATTATGGCAGTAAATAAATTAAATGCCGAATTGAAGTATAAAATTTATCAGCCACTTTGGGGTTTGATAAACGAATTAAAGATAGAGTCAGAAAAATTATCCCAACTTTTAGCTATCCATTGACAACGGAGGTGCAACATAATTCCTGCGTTATCTTGAAGCCAAAATTTACTATTACCTTTCATACGTAAATTAACAACTTGACGAATTAAACTTTCAACAGCACCACTACCAAGAGGAAGTTTTTTGGTTGCAACTTCATTATATTTTAAAAGCCTCCGTCGGTAAGCTTTTAAAATATAGTTTCGCTCTCGTACCAAAATTTTAAGACGCTCTCCACTTGCCCCGGAGATAAATTCATCCATGTTTCTGATTAAATTTAGTATTTGACCTTTCTTTAAAGTTGCGATCGCAACTCCAACACATCAATAGAATAAAACATTTACTATGGGATTGCTATTTCATTTTTGAAAGAACTGCGTACACCTCTAACTCCCTTTTTCCCATTCCCTATCCCCTATCCCCCATTCGGTGTCTCTACAAGTCAGTTCACGAATCAAATCGGATTACTATATGAGCTATAACTATATTTAGAAACGTATATATACATACAGACAGCAAATCATAAAAGAAAATAAAGAAACTTGTTTTTTGTCTAACCAAATAATAAGATAATAATAGTAATACGATATACAGAATATTGATTTTTAGTTTCATCTACCTCATATTTGAGTGCATCTGAGTACAGCTTAATATATTGCAAAACATCTTGTTTAAATGTTTTCAAAGTCTTACAGGTAAAGTTTCTTGTAGCGAGTACAGAAATTCTTAAACCCTACCCCAGAAATACTAGTACCCCCATCGTTAAACACTAGCACCCCTACCCCAAGACAAATTTTAAATTTATCTTAAGTCGGGGTTTGGGCGTTTGAGTACAACCTTAATCAATTCAATAAATCCAATCGACATTGGGTTTGCTGTCTAGTTAGAAGTCGCCTGATATAAGCATAAAAATAGCAGATGGCTCTTTTAAGCAGATAGACAGTACCGATGCAACAGTCCTTTGACAGTATCAGCGATCGCCAGACCATCAAAACGCAGGATTCTGCAAATACATCCCTGGTAAAAAATCTACTCTCTGGCGTTTTTTTTGAGCCATTATTGAGTGATTTTCGCATTATTTTTGAGCGCGATCCAGCAGCACGTAATTGGCTAGAAGTCGTGTTTTGCTACCCTGGATTGCACGCATTATGTTTGCATCGTCTCGCTCACTGGTTACACCGTCGTAGAGTAGGTTTCATCCCTCGCTTAATTTCTCATATTGGGCGATTTTTGACGGGAATTGAAATTCACCCAGGTGCAGAGATTGGTAAGGCTGTGTTTATCGACCACGGGATGGGCGTTGTCATTGGCGAAACTGCGATTGTGGGAGACTATACACTGATTTACCAAGGCGTCACCCTTGGCGGGACTGGGAAAGAAAGCGGTAAGCGTCATCCCACTGTGGGCAAAAACGTTGTGGTGGGCGCGGGTGCGAAGGTTTTAGGAAATATCCTAATTGGCGATCGCGTCCGTGTTGGCGCAGGCTCAGTTGTTTTGCGCGATGTCCCTAGCGATCGCACCGTTGTAGGGGTTCCAGGTCGGATCATTTCTCCCAAGGAAAGCGCCAGCCTCTGTCCCCTGGAACACGGAAAGCTACCTGATGTAGAAGCAACTGTGATTAGCTCGTTGCTCTGGCGCATTGAGCAACTAGAACAACAACTACAAACCTTAAGAATCAAGAGTCAAGAGGAGCCAGTCACGTGCGGGGGTTCCCCCGTTGAGTGAACTGGCGTTCAAAAGTCAAAAGTCAAAATTAATTATTCTGGACTTTTGTCCCTGGACTTTGGGAGGCGCTGAACCAAGAATTTTTGACAAAGGACAAATGATTATGTTATTACCTTGTAGTTCTGACGCCTCAAACGAGCAAATTTTGCAGATTCCTTTGAGCGATCGCTGGAGAATATATCACCGTTTGCAAGAGTTAATGATTAAAAGTTCCTGTCACCCCGATGGTTCTTTGCGAGTACAAGTAAATAATTCGCTAGAAGCAATTCTGATACGCAGCACAGTTATGCAATTTCTTGCTTCTCGCCACGAATTAGTGGGCTGGCTAGAGCGGTGCTGGAATTACAGTGATGAGTGTTGAGCCAAAAGTCATCAACCGAGTTCACAACCAACAAATGAAGCTGATTTTATACACAGCAGTCCATCAACTTTGGATACCACAAAGCAAATAAATACTAATTACCCATTCACATTTTAAAGAATGCATGAACCTCCAATAAATTTAGAAGTTGAAGTTACTGTCTTTTAGCAGGTTTTGTTGCAGACTAAATGAGGTTAGCGTAACTTTGGATTTTGTCCAGTCTACTAAATCTGAAATTATCCTGACATATCCCGGCAATTAAAAAGGCGAAATTACCAAGTAAGACTTGGAATTTAAAATCTTTAATTATTACCTAGTTCAAGAATTAGAATGTCCGATTATGGCAACTCGTAACAGCGATATAAAATTCATTAATTTTTTGCATAATGAACTCGAACTTTCAAAAGCTGATATTGCTGTCGCTCTACGACATCGTGAATTTAATAATGGGCCGTTACCGATGCTTCTTTGGCAGTATGGTCTAGTTAACTTAGATCAACTAGAACGAATTTTTGATTGGTTAGCCGAACAAGCTTAGCTAATTTGCACCCTTTAGCTTTGAGTGCATTTGCCTGGTTACACTACACACCAATTATCTAGAAAATATGAGGTTACAACAATGATTTCTACTTTAATTGCTGGATTTGGTCTTTTGCTTTGTTCCGGATTTCTTAATAGCTATATCAGCTGCTTGCTACTCGAACAAATTTCAACTGACAACAGTAAAAAGAATTCGTAAATTATACCAGGTTTTGGTTCCTTGTCATACAGATGTCGTATTCCTAATTGGATAATAATTAAGAATGAAAAATACTGCATTATGAGTTGTAATATTTTTAGCATTTACCATCATTAGGAATTGTACAGAGAAAAGATATTAAGAAACATTCCGAGAGAGGGAAGTTTGCAATGAATCAAATCATAATTAATGACACTACATTACGTGATGGCGAACAAGCAGCAGGTGTTGCCTTTAACTTAGATGAGAAAGTAGCGATCGCTAAGTTTCTCGACGCCATAGGTATTCCCGAATTAGAAGTCGGTATTCCAGCAATGGGTCAGGAAGAAATCCGCGCCATCTCTGCAATTTCTGACTTAGGTTTGCAAGCCAAACTCCTAGGCTGGAACCGCGCTGTCATATCAGATATTAAAGCTTCTGTAGCCTGCGGTCTGAACCGAGTGCATATTGCTATTCCCGTCTCTGGTATCCAAATCGCCGCCAAATTTCACGGTCAGTGGCGGGTAAGTTTGCAAAAGCTTAAAGACTGTATCAGCTTCGCCGTCGATAAAGGTCTTTGGGTAGCAGTAGGGGGAGAAGATTCCTCAAGAGCTGATGAAAACTTCCTTTTAGATGTAGCACTTTCTGCCCAAGAATGGGGTGCATCACGGTTTCGCTTCTGCGACACTGTAGGAGTTCTCGATCCCTTCACCACCTACACAAAAGTCAAACGACTCGTATCAGCTTTATTGATACCCTTAGAAATTCACACCCATAATGATTTTGGTCTAGCAACCGCCAATGCACTGGCTGGTATTAAAGCTGGAGCCTCATCTGTTAATACCACAGTTAACGGGTTGGGCGAAAGAGCTGGCAATGCAGCTTTAGAAGAAGTTGTCATGGCTATCAAACGCATCTATGGCGTCGATTTGGGTATTGACACTCCCAGTTTGCTGCAATTATCTCAACTAGTGGCTTCAGCATCCGGTGCTGACGTACCCCCTTGGAAAGCGATCGTTGGTGAAAATACCTTTGCTCACGAGTCTGGTATTCATGCTCACGGCGTAATGCAAAACCCCATCACCTACGAACCATTTGCACCGGAAGAAGTAGGTTGGGAACGGCGTTTAGTAGTGGGTAAACATTCTGGTCGGCATTTAGTGTCTAGTTTGCTACAACAGCATGGTATTTTCTTGAACCCACAAGAAACCCAATCGGTCTTAGACGCAGTGCGCCATCAATCGGTACAGAAAAAACGCAGCTTAACTACAGAAGAACTTTTGAATTTGGTACGAGAACAGAGGTATTCTCATGCAACGCGATGAATTAGAGCTTAACTTACCACCCGCTTTTGAAATTGGTGAAAAAGTCAGAGTTCGCAAACTGCTCAAAAACGATGGGACGTTTCCTGGTAAAGAAGTCGGACAAGTTTTAGTGAACAAGGGAGATATCGGCTACATAGCAAGTATCGGCACATATTTGCAGACTTCCTATATTTATGCTGTGCATTTCTTGGAAACAGGGTTCGTCGTCGGCTGCAAGAAAAAAGAACTAGAATCTGTTGAGGAATCTCATGAAAGTAATGTTACGGATGAATGATGCCGGCAATTTGGTTGTCTATGTTGCTAAAAAAGACTTAGAAGAAGAAGTAGTCAAACAAACAGAAGGAAATGAGGGTAAAATTCTCACTTTAGCAAATGGCTGGGAATTGGAATTTCGTGATTTACCAGATGCTGCAAATTTACCTCAAACTGTAGAAGCTAAACGCCTGGCATAAAATCCTAAAACGACAGTCAAGAGAGAAGGTAAAAGAGAAAAAACAGATTTTTCCTTCTTTCTTGGGATGAGCAAAATTACCCCATCAAATTGGGGTTTATTATTTTATATTTTGAGTGACGAACATGGGTGACAAATATCTGACTTTATCGGAATTGAATGTTGAGGGACAGTTATTAGGTTTTGTTGGTGATGAACCAGGAAAATATAAATACTTGCAATTAGCAGTTCCATCTGGAAGTGTGCAAGTGAAACTTCCTAAAGAGTTACGCCGTTCTTTGACATCGTTAGTACCTGGTGAGCAAATTCGCGTTTGTGGTCATAGTAAATTAAATCCACACACAGGTAAAATTAAACTCAAAGCTTATCGGGTAACATCAATGGGTGTTTGCCCAATTCCAGATTTGCCACCTCAACCCAAAGCCAGAATTATGGTGTGTCAAAAGTCTGGTTGTATGAAGCGTGGCGGCAAAGGGTTATTATCAGAATTGGAAAAAACCTTGTGCGATCGCGGTTTGTTAGATAAAGTCAAAATTGAACACACCGGCTGCCAAAAATGCTGTGGTAGCGCACCCAATTGTGTTTTACAGCTTGGTAAAAAGAAATACAAAAATATTCATCCAGACGCGATCGCATCTTTGCTAGAAAATCACTTCACTTAAGTTGCAAAAATATTTGTAAGTTAATTTTACAGGTGGAAGGGGTTCGCTCCTATTCCACCTATTTATTTTTAGTGTAAAAGGATAAAATGCAAGTAACTCTGCATGTCCCGTATTTGTTATGAGCCTAACCACTGCTAAACGCTTTACAGTAGCTGAATATCACCGGATGGCAGAACTCGGCTTCTTTAAGGAGGATGACCGAGTTGAGCTAATTAAGGGTGAAATTTTCTATATGGCAGCAAAAGGTACACCACATTCAGTTTGTGAAACACTTCTGTTTAGGGCGTTAATCCAACTTTTGGTAGAGCGCGCCTTAGTGCGAGGGCAACAACCAATTATTATCCCTGAGTACAGTGAACCTGAACCAGATTTAGCCATAGTTCGTAATGTCGATGATGACTACCTTTCTGCTCATCCCAGCCCATCTGACATATTACTTTTAATTGAGATTGCTGATTCCTCCTTGAAATATGACCAAGAGGTAAAATTACTGCTTTATGCAGAAGCGAATATCTCTAATTATTGGATATTTAATTTAGTAGATAATTCTTTGGAATGCTACAGCGAGCCTTATCAATATTTGCAGGGTAAATTTGGTTATCGCCGCAAGTTAATTTATCTGCCAAATGAATCAGTTAATCTGCCATCTTTTCCTGATTTAGTTCTGGATTTATCTAAAGTTTTTCCAGTTAATTTATAAAAGGCTATGTTTAAGCTTCATTAATTCTGACAACACATTTGTATCAAGAATAATCATTCTTCAAATGTTGATATGGTGCGAATAGGTTCTCTAGGAATTTCTGGTAATTCAAAGTCCCCCAAATTTGCAAAACGCTGCTCAATCATATTAGCTAAGTTTAAGGGCTGTTCGTGATTTTCTATTAAAGCCATACGAAGAATTTCTTTGGCTTCTTCTTCGAGGGAACGACCATGTTTTTCGGCTCGTTTTTTTAAACGAGATTTAATATCATCATCAAGATTAGACATAGTAATATTATTCATAATCAATCGATAGCATTTTTATGTCAAACCTATTATAGCGAGTGTACTTGCTATAATTATTTTTTATATTAAAAAACTTGAGTATTATTGCTAGTTTACCTCTGATATTTATACTGGTACTTTCTTAAATGTGAAGTTGGAAATATTGAGACAATAGTTCTAATGCTTAATTGCATTACCCTTTAGGATTTCTCATCCAACTATCAATAAAATTGGTAAGTTCTGAACTTTCATCTTTAAACTTTCTTGCAAACAGCAATTCGCCACTTCCATAAATGTTATGTTCCATAATTTTATCCATTTTTTTCAGAGTCTGTAGCTGTTCCATATTGATCAATTCTGGATGTTCAACACCTTGCCATTGAGTAAATGTCAAATTTTTCGCAACTTTTTCTCGAAATCTTGAGTTACCTATAATTGTCTGAAAAAATATTTCATCAGGTGTCAATGTGTTTTGGAAAAACTTTACTATTTTAGGATTGGTTTCGACGAACGATAAGATGTAGTGACATGCATCTGCTGACAAGGCCCACCATTGACTTCCTCCATAAGGCTTGAGATTTCCCAGACCTTTTTTGTAGTCTCGTTTCCAAGGTAGAACTTTGTTGATTACAGCCGAGAATATTCGCATTACTATACGGTAAAAGCCGTTATTATCAAGTGTCTGTGGTTGGTACTTGTAAAGTCTATCTAAAAGCTTACTTACTTCTTGATTGGGCATTTCAACTAAATTGATAAACTCTGTCCCAGCCCTTTGAGCAAAATAGTCATTTATATAACTTGCGCTCTTTAAAGGATAATCACTTCCACTAATTAGAATTAGATAATCAAATTTATGTTGACTATTTAACGCTTCTCGGATCAAATTTATAGTAGCTTTTATTGTAGAAAATTCACCCCAATAAACAGATACTCTGTCTTGAATAAACGCAACATTTTGATGATTAATCTTTTCTTTAAAAAGCGAGTTGTTACTCTTGGCATCTATATGTATGAAGAACTGAACATTAGGGCTATTAAGAGCATCAATTAACTTGCACAAGTGATTGGGAGTATTATGTGCCAATACCAAGTAAGCTAAATTCATGACATCTCCTCATAGATGACTTCTTATTGAAGCATCCACAGAAGTATGCAGTCATCACACTGAGGTTATAAATAAAAGTTGTATTGGGAACATTATGTGGTGTTACGAATACTAAAATATGTTAAATTTCTGATTTTTCTTCAATGCAAAGCGCTATGAATGGTGAGAGCGAACCTCACCATCCTAATTAAATCAAAGCTTTCAACGCCTGCTGCAAATCATTAGTCACCTCAGCAACAGCTTGCTTTGCACTCAAGCGATTTTCTTTATATGCAGGATAACGCTCAGAAATAGATATGGGTTTACCGACAGTTATTTTTACCTGTTGTTCACCCAACTGTGGACGCTGAAAAGCTCTGTTACCCTTAATGCGAGTAATCATCTGCCATAAAATTAAAGTTGTCTCAGCAAACCTTTCTACTGTGGGTTTTTCACGGATGTAGTTGCCAGAAACTGCGACAAAACTTTCTACTAAGCGCATGTGCCACATCTGTGCATTTGCCTCTTCAGCAATGCGATCGCCTAGAGCACGCTCTATAAAAGATAATGCTTTTATATCCTTAAATTCTTCTCTAAATATATAATTCCAACCAGCTTGCTCTACCCGCCGACAGCGGTCATTTAAATTGCCTCTTGGCTGCAAATCAAAATATTGCTCTGATATTAATAGCGCCGCATTCAACAAAGCTTGCAAACGATGTGATAGTGCTTCATTTCTATCTTGGATTTCCCCAGATACAATCTTGGCATCTGGCAGTTTTTGATGATAAAACCGCGTGTAAAATTGTTCCATCAACGCCAATAAATGTTCTGCCAAAGTTAATAATCTGGGATAAAGCGACTCCACAGAAGCAATATTGGTTGGTTCACCTGGATTCACAGATAAACCACTAGCCGCTTCCAATTCACTTAAAAGCTGAGCGATCGCTTCCCAAGGAGCATCAACGTAACTATACTTAATTCCAACTGGTACAATTAAAACCTGTTCAGCGCGTCCAGCTTTGTGCAAGTCTTCAGCACACCAAAAGCTTAATTGGGCGATACCAGGTTCCAGGGGGCTGATAATCTCCGATAAACCATTAGTAGCACCTTCTGGCGCAGCAGCCATCGGGAATTTGCCGTTGGCAAACAAATCACGCGCTGAACGTAACCCCGTCCAGTCAGCCTTACCCCGCTGAATTGGTGTACCACCCAAACGAGAAGCAATCCAACCAACATGGGAACCTGCCCATAGAGGAATACCGCGATCGTAGATAAAATGAGCATGAATCGGAAGTTGTAGCGGTGTGCCCTGTGGTGCTACCTTTGGCACGAGTTGAGAAAACAAATAGCTCAAACAAAATGGATCGTCAGTATTGGGATGGCGAAATGCCAGCATAAAACGGATCTTACCCTCCTGAAACTGGCGATAGAGATCCACCAAAACTTCTACGTTATCTGCTTCAATTTGGGTAATAGCTGTTTGCCAGCTTATCCAACTGGGTAACAACAGATGGACGACTCTTAATACCCACGGGTTAAACGCCGGAGGAATAAATTCTAAGGGTGCTTGTGCTTGATAAATTACATCTGCCAAGGTAGTTTTCTCCTAAAGATGCCCTGATTCTAATCGCCTGGGGTTATTTCTTTTAAGATATCCTAATGGCTGTAAGATGCACGCGAACGGCAAGGCTGCTCTACGAAAGGCTACGCCAACGCACTAAAATTTATTGGTTGAGATGATAATTTTTCGATCACCAACTTCCCCAAATTTCTCGGTCATGCTGTTGACCTCTAGATAGCATAGTGGAGGTTTAGCAGCACTTGCAAATCTTAATAACAAGATAGACTCAACCTAAATCCTGGCAATACATCTTCACCCGATAATTGTGTGGGTAGATTTCGCACTTCTACATCTTGTTTTTGGCGATAAATTTCTACTTGCTGCTGCTGGGGGTTAATTAACCATGCCAACTGTACCCCTGCATCCATATATTCCTGCATTTTGGAACGCAACATTTCCAAATCATCTGTTGCTGACCTTAATTCAATGACAAAATCGGGTGCAATGGGGGGAAATTTGCGTCTTTGTTTAGGTGTAAGTACTTCCCAACGTTCTCGTTGAATCCAAGCAGCATCTGGGGAACGATCGCCACCATTGGGTAATTTGAATATAGTAGAAGAACTGAAAGTGTAACCTAGACCAGTTTGCCGATTCCAGATTCCTAAATCAATAATTAAATCTGCTTCTCGATTCCCGCTTTCACCTCCAACGGGGGACATGATGATTAATTCTCCCTTGGTGGTGCGTTCAAACTTCAATTCGCGGTTATTTTGACATAAATGATAAAATTGTTCGTCGCTCAGGTGAACGGTGTCTAGTTTTAATGTCAAAGGACTCATAACCTAGACCTAGATTAAATAGTTAAAAAATTATATCATGCTATGTCTTAACGGCTGTATGATGCCGATCGCGCTTGCCCTGGGCGCACCAAAAACTAGGATACCTTCTTAGTCCACGCAGGCAAACGAGAGTTTGTGTGGCTGCGATTTCTAATCGCCAGGTGGTTTATAAACAAATTAGCAATCAAAAAAAGGGAATAAACGATGCGACTGTCACAAATGTTATTCGTTACACTGCGGGATGATCCAGCTGATGCTGAGATTCCTAGCCATAAATTATTACTCCGTGCAGGTTATATTCGTCGCATCGGTAGCGGTATTTATGCTTATCTACCATTGATGTGGCGAGTACTGCAAAAAGTTTCCCAAATTGTGCGGGAAGAAATGAACGCTACAGGCGCACAAGAATGTCTTTTACCGCAATTACAACCCGCTGACTTATGGAAAGAATCAGGACGCTGGGACACTTACACCAAAGCTGAAGGGATTATGTTTTCCCTAATTGATCGCCGCGAGCAACAATTAGGATTAGGCCCAACTCATGAAGAAGTGATCACAGCGATCGCTCGTGATATGATTCGCTCTTATCGCCAGCTACCGTTACATCTCTACCAAATTCAAACCAAATTCCGCGATGAAATTCGTCCCCGCTTTGGTTTGATGCGCGGCAGAGAATTTATCATGAAGGACGGCTACTCTTTTCATGCCGATGAAGCTAGCCTTAAAGAAACTTACCAAGATATGTACAAAGCCTACAGCAATATGCTGCGGCGTTCTGGTTTAGCTTTTCGAGCAGTAGAAGCTGATTCTGGTGCAATTGGTGGTTCTGGTTCTACAGAATTTATGGTGTTAGCGGAAGCTGGTGAAGATGAGGTTCTGTTCACTGAAGATGGCAAATACGCTGCCAATGTGGAAAAAGCAGTTTCGTTACCAGCTAATGCCGAACCCTCACGGTTTACAACCTACGAGAAACGCGATACACCTAAATCAGAGACGATTGAAAAGGTGTGTCAATTCCTCAACTGTTCTCCCACCCAAGTGGTGAAAAACGTTCTTTACCAGACAGTTTATGACAACGGTATGACGGTGTTGGTTCTGGTGAGTATCCGAGGCGATCAAGAAGTTAATGAAGTCAAATTACAGAATGAGTTGACCAAACTAGCTTCTAATTATGCTGCTAAAACTATCATTAGTTTGAATGTACCAAATGCGGAAGCGCAGCAAACATGGACAGCTAAATCTCTACCATTAGGCTATATTGCGCCTGATATCCCAGATGAATATATAACTAGCGACAAGCAAATCCATCCTCAGTTTGTGCGCTTGGTGGATCAAACAGTCGTTGATTTAAAAAATTTCGTCACAGGCGCGAATGAAACTGGGTATCACGTCGTGGGTGCTAATTGGAGTGAGCAGTTTAAAGTACAATCTACCTTAGTAGATATACGTAAAGCAAGACCAGGCGATCGCGCCATCCACAACCCAGAACAAACCTTACAAAGCGCTCGGGGAATTGAAGCGGGTCACATTTTCCAACTAGGCACTAAGTATTCCCAAGCCATGGGTGCAAATTATACTAATGAGCAGGGTGAAGAAAAGCCGCTATTCATGGGTTGTTTCGGTGTGGGTGTGTCACGACTGGCACAAGCTGCTGTGGAGCAATCTTACGATAAAGATGGAATTATTTGGGCGGTAGCGATCGCTCCGTATCATGCAATAGTTACAATTCCCAACATTAATGATGCTCAACAAGTCGCAACAGCGGAAAAACTTTACGCAGAACTTAATCAAGCGGGAATTGAAACCCTACTTGATGACCGGGATGAACGAGCTGGAGTGAAATTCAAAGATGCCGACTTAATTGGTATACCTTACAGGATTGTAACCGGGCGAGCGATCGCTAATGGCAAAGTCGAAGTTGTAGAAAGAGCAACTCGTAAATCTCAAGAAATTGTCATTGACGAAGTTACAACTACACTTAAACAGTGGATTACCTCAGCAATAGAGGAATAGGCATGGGGCATTGGGCATTGGGCATGGGGCATGGGGCATGGGGC
>NZ_JADEXR010000077.1 GCF_015206995.1 aff. Roholtiella sp. LEGE 12411
CCATTGCCCATTGCCCATTGCCCATTGCCCATTGCCCATTGCCCATTGCCCATTGCCCATTGCCCATTGCCCAATTAAAAAAAGAGAGACTCAAGATAGGTGCAGCGATCGCAACTCCAGCCTAAACTACAGGTGTAATCCAACTCTGATAGGAACCCCTCGTGAAAGCTAGATGGATAATCACAGCAGTTTCGGCAGCACTGTTTTTTGGCGGTAGCCTGTTAACATCACTGCGCGATCCCTGGTTTCAGAACTTACAACGTCCCAACTGGTTGACTTTTGAGTTTCTCATTCCATTTATCTGGATTTTCGTTTGGGCTTGTGCCACAATCTCAGCAATTATCGTGTGGGAAAGAAGCTCAAAACGCTCTCGTCCTTGGTACTTAATAGCTATTTATGCCGCGATCGCTCTGCTAACATCGATTTACAGTCCCATTGTAGTGGAACTTCGTAGCCTAACAGGAGGAATGATTGTCGGCGGCTTAGCAACAGTTTTAGTCTACATCCTGGCTTTTGTAGTGAAGCCTATTTCTCAAAAAGCCTCCTGGCTGTTTTTGCCCTATGCGCTCTGGGGGCCTGTCGGCACGTATCTGACTTGGGTATTAATTCAACTCAATCCAGGTGTATCCAACTAGGTAGAGAAGGCGGTTCGATAACTTAAGCTTTTTGGCAACTTTTGCGTAAGTCCTGAATTACTATCTTCTTATAACCGATTTCTTGGATAAAAATTGCCCTTATTGGGTGAGTACTCAGGGCAATTCATAGCTTCTTCTGTGAGGACAATTGAAGGTTTAACTGCACACTTTAGATAATGATTATTTGAATAAAACTTACAGTTTTTACAAGGAACTTTCTCTAAGCCCTTAATAGTAAAAAATATCTTATTATCTACAAATGTCCTGATTTTTCGCAAGGCAATAAAAAAAACTACCCAACTAAAGATAAAACCAAGGGGAGATAAAGATACTATTACATCAGGAATAGTCAATTCATGCGATTGTGCTTGCTCTCTTTTTACTTCATTTTGGGTTAATTGATGCAAATTCTTCTTGGATATTATATTTTTTTGCACTCTTTGCTCACCATACATATTATTTACCTTGGGCTATACATTTTTACCGCTTTAATTTTTGCTAACAAAGTAATTAGTAATTGTGAAAAAGACATGGCCTACTTATTGATTCATCAGAACTCCAGTTTTGCAAGCGCTTTAATTCTTGATTTTAGAATATGTAAGCGCTATTTAAGAAACTCAATTCAGAAAAATATTCATAGTGTTGGATTTTACTTTACCTCATTCCAAACTATAAAATCACCATGTCAGAGATATACATATCAAGAAAGATGGGTAACTAAGGATGTTGATTGATTAAGTGTATTCCGCTGTATTTTAATTCACTGAAAAACACTATAGTAGGTTTTGAAACTTTGATATTTACAAGCTTTTAATTATAGGTTTAGCAAAATAATACTTCAGGTATATCTGTCAAGAGTTTTGCTTAGTTAGTTATAGATATATATCTAAGGGAATAGATTGTAACATCAAGAAATTAGTGAATAGCTTGTGTTAGAATACCCAACCTTTTTCAGATGAATTGATGCTTGTTAACAAAAACCATGTCACTTTAGTCACTTCAATAAATTGGTGCTTCAAAAGTTAGCGTTCCGATTCAACTCGAGTTACAGTTATTAGACCGGGACAAGACCGAACGCTATTCAGGGTTAAACATTTTAACCGATAGCCAGGAATGCTTTATTACCTGCGACAATTGCTAACGGAAACAAGGTCAGACAGAGAATAGCTCACAGTAGGGTGAGTATTGTTATGAGCACCTTATAAGAAAGTTAACGCATAGTTATGTCAATTAAATGGTTAACAGCTTAATCTGGGAAATAGGCGAATATTTACATGTAAATTATATTTATGAACACTTGCGCTTAATCATCTTCACGTCTACTCAAAGATTTCTCTCTAATTGAAAACTAACCCCATGATTGGTATGACTATGGATTCTCAGCAGATAAACATTTTATTAGTTGATTACAGACTAGAAAATTTACATTTTTTAGCAGACATCCTCCAACGCCAAGGTTATCAGGTTGAAAAACTCATTTCGGCGCAACTGGCAATTAATACAGCGCTTGCTTCTCCCCCTGATTTGATTTTTCTTAACATTAATATGCCAGAAATTGGTGGCTATAAAATTTATCAATATTTGAAATCTAACCAGAAAACTCAAGATATTCCGATAATATTTCTTAACAATTTAGATGAAATAACTCCAAACATCAAAGTTTTTGAACTTGATTTTGTTGACTATATTACTAAACCATTTGCTCCTCAAGAAATTTTGTTACGTATCCACAATCAACTTAATCTTCAAAAATTGAAGAAAAAATTAAAAGAACAAAATGTCCAACTGCAATGTGAAATTCAAGAGCGGCAAAGAGTTGAAGAAAAAAAAGTAGTGCGTGTCAAACTAAACAGGCAAAAATTTAAATGGCAGCCAGAAATATGCGATCGCCTTTTAGTGGAAGCTGTCCACAAAACCAGTAAAAGTAAATATGACCAACTAATTGAGACATCCCAAGATTTGCTCTGGTCGATAGACATCGACGGGTTGATTACCTTTGTAAACCCAGCCATCAAGCAACGTTACGGCTACGAACCTCAAGAAATAATCGGGCGAGCCTTCACTGATTTCATATTGCCCGCACAAATTCCTAAGATTAGGGTTGCGTTCCAGCGTGTTTTGAAGGGAGAATCTATATTCCAGTATGAAACTAGCTGCCTAACTAAAGATGGTAAAACCTTATATCTAATATTTAATGCGATCGCCTTACGCAATGAACAGGGTTTAGTTGTAGGAGTGACAGGTACAGCTGGCAACATTACAGAACACAAACACATAGAACAAGTCCTACAAAAAAGTACTATTAAGCTCCGCAACCATAATCTAGTGCTAACACAGCTAGCAAAAAATCAGGCGCTTTATCAGGGCGACTTGAAAACAGCTTTGAATGAAATCACACAAGCAGGTGCTAAAAATATTGGAGTAGAACGAGCTGGCGTCTGGCTATATGACAAAATAGGCACTAATCTCCAGTGCATAGAACTATTTGAGCAGAGTGGCAACCAACACAGTAAAGGATTTTCCCTTGCAAGGGCAGATTATCCAACATATTTTCAAGCTTTGCACCAAGACCAACTAATCGCCGTAGATGATGCCCACACTGATCCTAGAACTAAAGAACTTTCTGAGTCTTACTTAACCCCATTTAACATCACTTCTATGCTCGATACACCCATCCGACTGGGAGGAAA
This sequence comes from aff. Roholtiella sp. LEGE 12411, assembly GCF_015206995.1. Lineage (GTDB taxonomy): Bacteria > Cyanobacteriota > Cyanobacteriia > Cyanobacteriales > Nostocaceae > Komarekiella. The sequence goes on from NZ_JADEXR010000077.1 coordinate 3,326, forward strand.
GACCATAGGAGTTTTGTGTTTGGAGGCGGTGGGTATTACCCATAACTGGACGCTGGAAGACCAGAATTTTGCTCGTTCTTCAAGCAATTTAGTATCTTTGGCGCTGGAAGTACGCTCACGCAAACGCGCAGAAGCCGCGCGACGCGCTTCGGAAGAAAAATTTGCATCAGCTTTTAGATCCTCTCCTGACCCGATTTCTCTGTCCACTTTTCCAGAAACATGCTACACCGAAGTTAATGACAGCTTCTGTCGCTTTTTTGGTTATTCTCGTTCTCAAGTTATCGGTCGTACTCACAAAGAATTGGATATTTGGGTAAATCGAGAACAATGTGCTGTGCTTACCCAAATGCTCCAACAAACAAAAGCCATTCGCAACCATGAGGTTGATTTTCGGACTTTTACTGGAGAGATCAAGACGACGCTGCTGAGTGCAGAAATGATCGAGATTGATGGGCAACAATATGTACTAGGTACAGCTAAAGATATCACTGAGCGCAAACAGGCTGAAAATGAAAGCCGTTTACTGCTGTTGACCACCCAAGCCATCACTCGCGCCATAGATGTAAACAGTGCTCTAATGCTCGTTTTGCGCTTAATTTGTCACACCATTGGCTGGGATTTTGGCGAAGCATGGATACTTAATGACGATGATACTTTTTTAGAACATATTCTGGGTTGGTACGGAGAGCAAGACAGTTTAGAAGAATTCTGCCGCCAAAGCCAAATAGTCAGATTTGCCCCAGGGATAGGACTACCAGGACGAGTTTGGCAAACCATGAAACCAGAATGGATAGAGGATGTTTCTCAAGTTACAAACCAAACTTTTTTGCGATCGCCAGAAGCCACAAAAGCCGGATTAAAAGCTGGTTTTGGCGTTCCCATACTGTCTGGAAACCAAGTATTGGCTATTTTGGTGTTTTTTAAACGCACCTCAGCCCCAGTAGATAAGCGCTTGCTGATGCTAGTAGGTACTGTTGCTTCCCAGTTAGGTGGGCTGATTAGGCGTAAACAGGTAGAAGCCGCCCATAGACAGAGCGAAGAACGTTTACATCTGGCCTTAGAAGCTAGCGATTTGGGGTTGTGGGATTGGAATATCTGCACTGGCAAAATCTATCGTGACTGGCGATGGCTAAAGATCCTGGGGTACGCAGAACATGAAGTTGAAGAAAATCAGGAAGCCTTTGAGCGACTGGTGCATCCAGAAGACTGGCCAGCAGTCAGTTCAGCCTTAAATACCCATATCCAAGGTGCTAGTTCCGTTTATGAAGTGGAATTTCGGATGCGCTGCTCCTCTGGTAAGTGGAAGTGGATTCAGTCTCGTGGTCAGATTTTTGAGCGCGACGAGCAGGGTAAGCCTTTGCGGATGACAGGTACGCACAAAGACATCACTGAACGTAAAACCCTAGAACGAGAACTGGCGCTCAGAGAAGCCCGTCTTAATGCCTTTTTCAGCAGTGCTCCTGTGGGCATGAACATTTTAGATAACCAACTGCGGTTTGTACAAATCAACGAACTATCAGCAGAAATTAATGGAAAATCTCAACAAGATCATATCGGCAAGACTATCCATGAAGTTTTACCCCATATCGCTTCTTTAGTAGAACCAATCTATCAACAAGTTCTATTGACTGGTCAACCCATTCTTAACCAAGAATTGAGCAGCAGTTCACCCCAGCAGCCGGATATTACCCGCCACTTCCTAATTTCTTATTTTCCAATTCCCGGTGAAGACAATTGCCTTTCTGGTGTGGGCACAGTGATGGTAGAAATTAGCGAACGCAAACGCGCTGAACAAGAATTGCGCTTAGCCAACGAACGCTTGCAATATCTGTTCACCTCTAGTGCTGTAGTCATCTATAGTTGCAAAACATTAAGAGCTTTTAACACTACTTTTATTAGTGAGAACATTAAAGCAATGGTTGGCTATGAAGCGGAGAAATTCCTCAATAATTCTAAGTTCTGGCTTCAGCGTGTCCACCCAGAAGATGTAGATTTGGTCTTGGGAAAATTTTCGGAACTTTGTGAGCACGATTACAGTTTCTACGAATACCGCTGGTTACACGCTGATGGAACTTATCACTGGTTCTACGAACAGGTGAGGTTAATCCGTGACGAAGCAGGTAATCCTATGGAGTGCGTTGGTTATTGGACAGACATTAATGATCGCAAACTGGCAGAACTAGCTTTGCAAGAAAGTCAGCAGCGATATCAAATTTTAGCAGAAGCCTCACCAGTTTGTATATTCCACGCGGATAGTAATGGCAACGCCTTATATTTAAATCAGCGTTGTACTGAGATTACTGGGCTTTCCCTGCAAGAGTCTTTGGGAAAAGGTTGGACAAATGCTTTACATCCAGAAGATCGGGATGATGTGCTGCACTCAGGGGATGAAGTATCAGGGAAAGCACCACCCAAGTCTGAGCATCGCTACTTACATCCTGATGGCAGAGTCGTCTGGGTAATTGCTCAAGCTTTGCCAGAAATTGGCGATGATGGAGAAATTAAAGGCTACATCGGTACAGTAACAGATATTACCGAGAGAAAACTAGCAGAAGAAGCCTTACGTGAGAGTGCAGAACGAGAAAGAGCGATCGCTCAAGTAATTCAAAGGATGCGCCAAACTCTAGATCTAGATACTATATTTACTGCGACAACCCAAGAATTGCGGCAAGTACTTAACTGCGATCGCGTCGTTGTCTATCGTTTCAATCCTTACTGGAGTGGCGAATTTGTCTCGGAGTCAGTGGGGAATGGTTGGGTTTCTCTAATAGAAGAACATAACAATAATCCCAATCTCACAGAAGGTATCTTAGAAAATGGTCGTTGCCTAGCGAAAATATTGAATAGTGCAGATAACCAGCAGCAAGATACTCCTGTGCAAACAACCGAAGGTAGTATATTTCTACAAGATACAAGTTTCCGCTGCGTCCCAGACATTTACAAAGCTGGGTTTGATCCTCGTTACATCAACCTTTTGGAGCGCTTTCAGGCAAAAGCCTATATTATTGTCCCTATCTTATGTGGTAATCAACTTTGGGGTTTACTAGCGAGCTATCAAAATTCTGGTTCCCGCCAATGGAAAATAGAAGAAATCAACATTGCAGTTCAAATTGGCAATCAGTTAGGAGTTGCTTTGCAGCAAGCACAATTACTCGCCAAAACGCAAAGGCAATCACAAGTATTACAAGAAACTGTTGTAGTTGCTGATGCTGCTAACCGTGCCAAAAGCGAATTCCTTGCCAACATGAGCCACGAACTGCGTACCCCACTCAATGCCATACTCGGTTTCACCCAAGTTATGAGCCATGATCATTCTTTATCTACAGAACATCAGAAAAACCTAGTAATCATCAATCGTGCTGGCGAACATCTCCTCAACTTAATTAACGACATTCTAGAAATGTCCAAAATCGAAGCTGGTAGAATAACTTTGAATGTCAACAATTTTGACTTCATTCGCCTCTTAGAAAACCTCGAAGAGATGTTACACTTTCGTGCTGCCGCCAAAGGACTACACTTGACATTTGAATATACTTTAAGTCTTCCCAGATACGTGCAAGCTGACGAAAGTAAACTACGCCAAGTCTTGCTCAACCTACTAGGGAATGCGATTAAATTTACCGATACTGGAAGGGTGACGCTGCGCGTGAGATGGGAGCAGGAGAGACAAGAGAAGGACGAAACAGACACAGAGGCAAAACAAGAGCAAGCAATTCCAAATTATTCTTCCACTCCCCTACTCCCCCATCTCTTCTTCGAGGTTACAGACACTGGCCCTGGTATTGCTCCACAAGAAATTGACCTATTGTTTGAGGCTTTTGGGCAAACTGAAACCGGCAGAAAATCGCAACAGGGAACGGGACTGGGTTTAGCAATTAGCCGCAAATACGTACAACTAATGGGAGGAGATGTTAGCGTCACCAGCACTGTTGGTGAAGGAAGTAAATTTGTTTTTGATATTCCAATCAGTTTAGCTACAGCTAACGAAATTCAAATTCAACAAACTAGCAAAGTTATTGGTTTAGCATCAGAGCAAAAAGAGTACCGCATTTTGGTAGTTGATGATGTTACAGATAGTCGTTTATTGGTAGTTAAACTACTAACATCTATTGGCTTTGCAACCCAGGAAGCTGCAAATGGCATCGAAGCGATCGCCCTTTGGCAGAAATGGCAACCACACCTGATTTTAATGGATATGCGGATGCCTGTTATGGATGGCTACGAAGCCACCAAAATTATTAAAGCTAGAGAAATAGAGGAATCAGTCACATGGGCGGATTCCCCTGCTTCTGTGAGATGTGGTGATGGTGAAGAAATTTTACAGCGTGCCAATACTATCATTATTGCTTTAACGGCCAATGTTTTCGAGGAACAACGAGAGGCAATGATGAAAGTAGGTTGTGATGATTTTATTAACAAGCCCTTCCGGGAAGAAGAACTACTTAAAAAATTGGGCGAATATCTGGAGTTACAATATATTTATTCAGAAGATAGTTATCAACTATCTCATAAAAAGCAACATGAAACAGAATTAATTTTGAGTTCTACAGATTTAGTTAGTCTGTTATCTCAAATGCCATCTGAATGGGTTACAAAGTTATACAACGCCGCAGCTCAATGCAGCGATTACCTGATTTTAGAGTTGATTGAGCAAATGCCCTTAGACAATATTGTATTGAACAACTATTTAATGGATTTAACTCAAAACTTTCAGTTTGAGAAAATAATGGAGTTGGCAAGTATAGCTATTAGCAAATGAGTTAGGACTTACGCAACTGGCACACAAGGCTTCTGGTATAAGAGTCAAGAGTCAAGGGTCAAGGGTCAAGGGGAGCCACTGCGCCCTTGCGGCTCTGCCGACTTGTTCGCGCAGCGGCGACCACAGGAGAAGCAAGTGGCGTTCAAGAATCAAGGTTTTTTGGACTTTTGACCTTTGACTCTGGACAACCTCTGGCGTTAAAAATATGACACTTGCGTAAGTCCTGTGAGTATTTGATCATCACGGATTTTAATTCCCATTTCAAATAGGCAAACAGGCGCTTCATTATGTAATCCTGTATAGATACCTTTGAGAAAGTGGTTAAACCAGCGGACTTGCATCCTTGGGCTTATGACTGACGCCTGTGCTTATGTGACTGCCAAAGTTGATCGCAACCCCAAATTAAGATTCCTATAGCGAAGCCAAAAAGTAAACTGTAGGCGATCGCTGCGGTAAAGCGATTCGTCACCGGAGTGTGCAAAACTTTGAGGATGGGGTCATCTTGTACCAAACTGTAACTAGATACCATGATTCCCCCAGCGCCGATGCCAGTACCGACAGCTAAGATGGTAATTTGTAAATCGCGATCGCTTTTCTGTTTCTTCTCTTCCGCTAAGCGATCGCTTTTTGCTCTGTCTATCTCCACGCGTCCGCGGATAGAGGCGATCGCTTTATCTAGTAAGCTGGAAGCATGAGTAAAATAGCCCAACTCTGCTTTGATTTGTTCTTGGAAATCAGGACTATTTTCTAAACTAAATTTTTCTAAAAAGCTAATATCTTCATTTTTGACAATACCGCGAATTTGTTGCAGTCTGTCGGCATAATTTCGTCCATTGATGGCGATCGTATTTTGATATGATTCTAGATATCGCAGTAAATTGGCATAGTCTAATGCCATTTGGGGAAGAGTTTTTAATTGATCGCTTAAATTATCTAATTTTTCGTCATTTAATAATTGAGTATCATCAAATTCTTTTAAATTCTTGATTTCAGCTTCGATTTTTTGATATTCTTTATTAGTATCTTCATACACTTCCCGGCTTTTTCGGAAGGCTTTGACTACTTTGGCGCGGAAGAAAAACAAATCTAATAATTGTTCCTGATAATCATTAAACTTTTCTTCGGCTTCTGGGTGGCTGAAGAACCAAACTAAAACATGGCGGTAATTAGTTAATTGGCTAAACAGTCCGTATTCAAAAATCGGGCTACCAAATAGAGCATCTGAACGTGCAAATGGCGGAATTGGGTAGTTGTTGGGAAAGAAAGCTTGGAGACATTCATCAGCTAAATTTTTCAAAGCTTTTTGGTCTTGGGGGTCGTGTTCTGATGACAGCCAAGCAGTAATAATCAGGGTTTGATTGAGAAAGTTCTCATTTCCTTCTAACAGTAAGCAATTGTCTGGATTCAGCTTTCTGAAAATTTGAATATCTACATCTTCAGTGCGCTGATTATTATTGTCTTTTTCTGGACGGCGTAGATTTAGCCATAATCCATAACTGTCATAAAGTCTCAGCGGATAGGCAAACCCTTCGATTAATAAAGGCGAGTTTTCATCTAAATATATCTCACCATTATCAATAGGAACTGCATCTATTTGTTTCTCAGCTTTGATTAAAGAAACAGTTGGATTATCCGGTTCTTGTTCTAAATCCAGCCATTGCAGTAAATCAAAATTGGGCTGCAATCGCTGGATTATTTCATTGCAGGTTCGCCAAAGCCAATATTTATCTTTATCGTCTGCATTATCGCTATTGGTGCTTTTTTGCAGATGAAAGGCAAATAAATGAACATTGGGCGCGTAGACTTTCGGACTCATTTTTTATTTGATTCTGGGGGTAGATTATTTTGCCGATCATCAATTATCTTCTTGTAGTCAGGAAATTGATTGATTAAAGTCCCCTCTTGATTGGCTGGATTCCGCTTTTTAATAGTAATTTCTCTAACTGTAAATAACACAGCATCTCTGACATCTGGATATTTCTTATACCAAGCAATAATAGGTTCGGCAGCTGCTAACACTGGTTGATTCTCCAATTCTGCCAGGGTTTGCTTGATTGTTGATAAATCGGCGTTGCTTTGTTCATCAAAAACAAATCCTTGCTCTTTTACGACTTGAAAAAAAGCCTCAACAATTGCCTTATCTTCATCAGTTGCCATAATCATACCTCCATCAATATTTTATAGTTGAAATTTCAGATTAGCTCGTAGTGAGGGCTTCAGCCCTCCCTTAAGCACTGAAGTGCTTACTACGAACCTAATGTCCAATAGCACAAAAGCCAGCCCAAGCCGCAGGTTTACCAAAGGGTTGATCATTAGAATTTTCACATCCATAGTGTTTTTCTAACCGATGCTGAATTGTTTGCTTATTTTCTTCATTGATATTTGGGTGTTGTTCAGTCCACTTGATTAAATCGGGTTGGGTGGCGTTGCGTAACCAGTGCTGGGCTTCACGAAGTGCTTGGGCAATGGGGAGAGTGGGCAGATTGTCGTAAAATCGAATCATCAACAACGCTGTAGCAAAGTCATCCACAGACCACAAACTACTCACTACACTAGAACTGCCTGCTTTGAGGAAGCCACTTGCTAAACCAATATATTCATCGCTGGTACTTCTGGGGCTAGTGAGTCCGGTTTCGCAGGCGGAAAGGGTGACGAGGCGGCATTCTGGTAAATTGAGATTGAAGATATCAACTAAAGTTAGGCATTTTTCTAGGTCTAGGGTATTTCCATCTGCTAATTCTCGCTGACGGTTGCTAGCAGGGAGGGTGGACGAAACACAATCAGCTAAAGCAATGGCAGAATTCACAGGGGATTCAATATCAAAGTAGCCGTGACAAGAAAGGTGAATGACTTGCACATCTGGGGAATTTGCCACGGCTTGTAATAAAGCTTGTTTGGTGGCTTGGGCTTTTTTTAAAACGGTGGTGGGATGAAAATTACGCTGAATCGCTTCAACTTCCATATTGGTATAAATCAGGTTGTCGCTGGGATCTTGGATGGCGAATAAACTTTGTTGAGGCTGATATTCCCGTTTTTGGGCAAACTTCAACAGCTGACAACTGGGTGCATATCTCACCCCATTAGGAAATCTATCTAAAAGATAACTCTCCCTCTCTGCGTCCTCTGTGTCTCTGTGGTTAAATAAATTATTTTTAAACCGCAGAGAGAAGTTTGAGCGGCGGCTTCCGCCGATCAAAACTTCGGTGGGCGCAGAGAACACAGAGTCAAGAGGTAAAGCATGAAGCGGTAATAAATGCAGGTAGCGATGGGGGACGAGAATTACAGCGTTGCAGGTATTTGGAACTAAATCGAGTACATCATTAATATGTAGGATGTCTGCTAACTCCTGGAGTTTAGCTGCTAGTTGATGTCGCCACCGATCTTTTTCTGTGTAGTAAGTTTCCAGATACTCATTTGTCCAGTTATCTAAAGCCTCCAAATCTTCAGCAGTAGATTTCCAGATTCGGGGTGTTTGGTTTTCGCTGGTGATGATGAAGGTGCGAAAGCAATCATTAAATATGTACCATTGCAAAATAGCAGTGTGGTTATCTAACAGCCTTTGAATTTCGGCAAAGCGGATGTGTTCTAAGGGGATGACTTGCTTAATTAATTCTTGGCGTTGTTGGCGCAGTTGGTTTAGGGATGTTGGTTCAGAATTGTCTGCGGCTGCTAAACGGCGTTTTTCTTCAGCTATTTGTTGTTGTAGCTGGTGCAGTGCTGGGGAACCTTGATTCGCCAACAGTTCCACTAAGTTACGCGTCTTGCTGCGTTCGATGTATTCAACTGCTTGGTCATCATATTTTAATTCCAGACAAACTTCCACCATGTAGCTATAGAGCTGATTCCATTCTTCCGCGAGTTTTTGTTTGATTTCATCGCCAGAGAAAATTTCACCCCGCAGAAATTCTACTGTGTCAATGGCAGATTTAAAAATGTTGTAAGCATCTGCAAATCGTTTCGCGTCTACGTAAGCTAACCCCAAGTTGGAAGCAGTTGTTGCATGGTTTTGCGGCAAAGCCTGACGGGTGTATTCAAGCAAAGCATCTTGGTAGCATTTGATGGCAAGTTCTAAATTATCTGCCCTCTCCCCTCTGATGCGGTCACTGTAAGCATTGCCCAGGTTGTTTTGCGTGTTTGCCCATTCATAAGGAAAGCGATCGCGGGTGTATTCTGGCAAAACATCTTGGTAGCATTTGATGGCAACTTCTAAATTATCTGCCTTCTCTCCTCGAATGCGGTAAAGGTAAGCATTGCCCAGGTTGTTTTGCGTGTTTGCCCATTCATAAGGAAAGCGATCGCGGGTGTATTCTGGCAAAGAATCTTGGTAGCATTTGATGGCAAGTTCTAAATTATCTGCCTTCTCTCCTCGAATGCGGTCACTGTAAGCATTGCCCAGGTTGTTTTGCGTCCTTGCCCATTCATAAGGAAAGCGATCGCGGGTGTATTCAAGCAAAACGTCTTGTAAGCATTTGATGGCAATTTCTAAATTATCTGCCCTCTCCCCTCGGATGCGCTTACTGTAAGCTAAGCCCAGGTTGTTTTGCGTCATTGCCCATTCATCGGGAAAGCGATCGCGGGTGTATTCTAGCAAAGAATCTTGGTAGCATTTGATGGCAACTTCTAAATTATCTGCCCTCTCCCCTCGGATGCGGTTACTGTAAGCATTGCCCAGGTTGTTTTGCGTCGTTGCCCATTCAAATGGAAAGCGATCGCGGGTGCGTTCTAGCAAGGCTTTTTGGTAGCAGGAGATCGCAATTTCTAAATTATCTGCCTTCTCTCCTTGGATGCGGTTTCTGTAAGCAGTGCCCAGGTTGTTTTGCGTCATTGCCCATTTTTCGGGAAAGCGATCCTGGGTAAAAACGGTGAGTGCAATTTCATAACCTGTGATGGCAATTTCCAAATTATTCCTCCGGTTCCCCAAGGGAAAATCCTGCATCCGGTTACTGAAATTGAGGATATCTATTAGAGTGTTTTGTGCTGTGTCTATTTCTAAGTCTGATAGAGTTGCCATTGCCCAACTGCGTAAAATTTGGGCAAAGTTCATGTCTAGCTTCTCTTGGTTCGCTTCCAGCAGTGGGTGGATCACCTTAGCATCGCCGTCACTGTCTGCTGTAGCTTGGAGTACCTGCAATAAAAAGTCAAGCTGGGAGTTAGATATAGGCGCTGTGTTTGTGTCTGTGTTGCTTTTAGACGAGGATAATCCTAGCTTTTCTGTTATTTGACGGCGAATTGCTTGTAAAACATTCCACAGCATTAGTTATTACCCTAACTTTCAGCACTCTCGGCATTCATGGATGTATTCTTCACTTTACAAGCTTATAATTTCGCAAATCAGCATAAATTATATCTTGTTTGACACAAGGCTGTTTGCTTGTGTCATGTTTTGATACTCATTAATGAGGCTTTGAACTGCGTTAATCCACCTCTGAACTGCGTTCATCCACCTCTGAACTGCGTTCATCCACCTCTGAACTGCGTTCATCCACCTCTGAACTGCGTTCATCCACCTCTGAACTGCGTTCATCCATCTTTGAACTGCGTTAATCCACCTTTGAACTCCGTTCATCCACCTTTGATACTCGTTAATCCATGAACTCCGTTCATCCACCTTTGAACTCCGTTCATCCACCTTTGATACTCGTTAATCCACCTTTGAACTCCGTTCATCCACCTTTGAACTCAATACGCTTGGGTTAAGGATTATTGGTGTAGCTGATTGGTTTTTGAAGACGCGATAAATTTTGAAGACGCGATTTATCGCGTCTCTACATGAGGGTTTTGGGTTTATCTCAACTCTATGGCGGGGTAACACACTCTACGAAAAAGCAATAGGGCAGCACAACTGTGCTGCCCTACTGAATTCTGTATTTTTTAACAAGGCATCAAAGCATCAAATCTCCCTAGTACAGCCATATCTTCTGCGTCTAACTCCACTGGTGTACCACTGCGAATTAGTTCAGAAAAATCCTCATTGGGAACCATCACAGTTAGCGTATACAAGCGGGTGGAACCTGTATTTCTAATTAAATGAGTACCAGTTGGAGGTACTAACAAACTATCTCCCGTTTTAATTTGGGCAATCTTGCCGTCACACATGGCTATTCCTTCCCCTTTAAGGATGAAAAACATTTCCACCGCCCACTGATGACGATTTGGCGGTGTTTGTCCACCAACATCAAAAATTTCTATGCAGCAAGTCAAGGAAGTATTAGCGTTTGTTGAATCGAAGATAATTGCTAACCGATTAGAGTCGTGAGGACTAATGCGATATACTTGGTAATCTTTGGGAGATTTGATAATAGGAATTACACAACGAGTAGCGTGCATTTATTTATCTCCTTCTGTTGATTCAGGATTATTCAGCGCTGTTAAAATTGCTTGTGAATCAGTGACAAAACCAAAGCATTGTTTCACGTTATATAATGTCGCCAGCCAACAATATTCGGGGGAAGTTGTAGCTGTGCAGTCTTTAACTAAAACGCAATCATATCCTAAGAAGTTAGCGTCACAGAGGGTGGCGAGCACACATTGGTCAGCATTGACACCAGCAAAAAATAGTGTCGTTTTTCCCAGGTTCCGCAAGATACTATCTAAAGGAGTATCCCAAAAGCCACTCATGCGGTATTTATCCACACGAATATCTTCCGGTAGCTGTTCTAGTTCGTCTATCACTGCCGCCGCCCAACTACCTGCCATAAGTACCCTAGCACCATTGCTAGGTAGCGGATCACCCAAGCCCACGCCGTGACCTGTGGGGTTGTAGACGTGACGCGAGGCTGCACTAATATTAAGTAAGTCGGGACGATTTCCCCAATTGACCCAAATTACGGGTACACCAGCGTCACGCACTTCAGGAAGTAAGCTGTTTAAAGCATCGATGGGCTGTCGCGCCGGAGTTACATCCACGCCGATATGGGCTAACCAGCCATCAGGATGACAGAAGTCATTTTGCATATCGATGACAAGGATGGCAGATTTTGCCAAATCTAGGCGCAGGGTTTTAGTTTCTGTTGATAAGATAACGGGTTGTGAGGTCTTGTGAGGACGGGTAATATCTGCGATCGCATGATTCACAGTCCAAGCATTTGGTGCAACTCCCAATGTCCGAAAAGCCATATTCATAAATTGCAACACCCAACACCATTTTTTATTTTGTAACTTGAAATTCTGTTGAGGGTTTGATTACTTAATCAAGGTTAAAATCGTGATCACGATCCAAAATGTTTTGATTGCCGCTCATGACGGTTATACAACGGTAGATGTACAGGTTGTAGATGGTAAGATTGCAGCTATTGCAACCGATCTAGATATTGTCGGTACTGCCTTTGATGGTAGCAATAAACTGTTACTTCCTGGCTTCTTTAATGCCCACACTCATTCATCAGAAATGTGGCAACGCGGGATCATGTCAGTCTTGCCTTTAGAATTATGGCTGGCGGAACTGTATGATTTTGCCCCTCTCGATTTAGAAAAGGTTTATCTCAGCGCCTTGGGAACCGCCGTGGAAACCCTACTTTCTGGCGGTACGAGTGTGGTAGATCATCTGGTGTTAATTCCAGAACAAGAGTTAGAAACCATCGCCACTGCAATTCGTGCTTACAGAAAAGTTGGAATTCGTGCTTTTATCGCCCCCTTGATTCAAGATGAATCTCTCACAGCAGGGATGCCATCCGGGGAATCAGCACAAACTCACGAGCCTTATTTTCGCTCAACTGCGGCCACACTGGAAATCATTGAAGAGGCGGTAAGGCAATTTCATCGCCCGGATGAGGGTGTAAATATTTTAGTCGCCCCAACGGGAATTCAGTTGTGTACTGATGCTTTATTTGAAGGGTGTATTGAATTAAGCTCACGTTATAATCTTTGCCGTCACTCCCATTTGCTGGAAACCAGAGCACAGAAAAAACTAGCTCAAGAAAAATACGGTTGTACTGGTGTTGAACATCTTAAAAGAATCGGGTACTTGAGCGATCGCACAACACTAGCTCATTGTGTCCACTTAAATGATTCTGATATCGCCATCCTTGCCCAAACTCAATCTACAGTCGTTCATAATCCCCTGAGTAATCTGCGTTTAGGCAGTGGCATCGCCCCAATCTTAAAATACCGTCAAGCTGGAGTAAATGTGGCTTTTGGTTGTGATGGCGCTTCCAGCAATGATTCCCAAGACTTGCTAGAAGCCATCAAAATTGGTTCCATTTTGCACAACGTTACAGACTCAGATTATCAGCACTGGATTACGCCCCGGCAAGCAGTAGAAATGGCATCATTAGGAGGCGCGAAGGGATTTAATCTAGCAGACAAACTCGGTTCCCTCACCGTGGGTAAACAAGCCGATTTAGTACTTTATGACCTGACTAATCTATCCTTATTACCCCGTACAGATCCCATCGGTTTGTTAGTTTTAGGACGTCCCACCAATGTTGTTGATAGTGCTTGGGTGAATGGTAAACAAGTTATTACTGATGGTAAAGTGACAACAATTAACGTTGATGAATTGCGGCAAGAATTATTTAACCGCAGTCAATGGGAGCCAACACGCAAATCTCAAACAGTGGCGCAAATTGAAGCACATTATCGCACAGTCATGGGTTTGTGAAACACAGAGTTAGATGCACAGAAAGATTAATATGTAGAGACGTAGCAATGCTACGTCTCTACTATTAGATATTTAGGCGATGTCTGCGGTAGTCACTGAGTTTTGTCCAAGTACGAGTCTACGCCCACGCAATTTGTCAACCAAGTGCGACAAAAATTATTTAACCGCAGTTAATAAAAGACAAAGCGGAAGTCTCAAACTATATGGATTTGGGAAACGCAGAGGAAAACGCAGCGAAAATTTCTGGAGGAGGGTTAACTCGAACTAGGAAACTTTTCAAGACAGAGGTTCCCAGAGAAGATATTCTTTTGTGTCCCTCTGTGTTCAAAATTTTAATTAGGCTCGTGTACGAAATAAACCTGTCATACTTAGACCTGTAATTAACAAGCCAATTAATCCCAAGCCATTCAAAATCGGATAAATTCCGTCTAAATGTAAAATTTCCAGTGTGTGCAGTCCCAGGATGAATTCACTCAACTCATCTTGATGCAACCATTCATGGGTAACGGTAAAACCCATACCTGTTAGTACAGTTAGAAATAAGGGCAAGCATAAGGCGATCGCAATTTGACGATGATATCGCCGAAACGTACGGGTCATAGACAATCTTTAAAAAGTAACTTTCAGATTATCAGTTTTGGAGTGACTTTAAATCAGTTATTATAAACTCTGGCATAATTAAGCTGCGATCGCTATAGTAATCCGATTTGATTCGTGAACTGACTCGTAGAGATAGGGAATGGAGAAGGTGGGGCCCCCTCTGGGGAACTCGGGGCCCCCTTTGGGGATTAGGGGCGAAGAGGCAATGGGGAATGGGGCATGGAGAAGAAGTAATAAAGATGTACGGAGATTTTTCAGAAATCAAATAGGAGTCCTATATCAAGAGTAAGTATTTACTCATCAACCTATTAATTAAAGACAAATATCCTTTGATGCAACTAATTGAGAGTCACAAAATTTCCCAACGTGCAATAATTATTGCCACCTATGCATTGTGTAATTTTGCAAATATAGGTTCAGTTGGAATTACCATTGGTGGCATTGCAGGGATGGCACCGCAATGACAACATGACTTAGCACGTTTAGGTGTGCGGTCAATGATTGGCGGATTACTCGCAGATTTTATCATCGCTTGTATTCCTGGAATCTTGATATAAAAGCTGGCAAACTATCTACATACAAATCAAAATAGGAACCAGCATTCATCGGGTCAATGTCAAGCATCCCTTCTGGATAAAACATCAATCAGAATGGTTTGCATGTCGTGACCTCAAAGAGTGTATGCAACTCCAAATATTGGACGATAAAAGTTACTCCAATTGAGTCTAGATAAGTTGACATTGGTTTTATGCCATTCCAATTAAAAACGGCTTCAACTACTTATCTTTAAAGACTATAAACCTCATAGAGTAAGGCTGTCCATCTTTTTACTTGGTGGACTGATAATTACCAACTATCAATATAAGCATTAATTTAAAAAATACGCAAGACTTGACCTATAACCCAAATACTGCCTACATCCTCAGAAAAGCTTGACCCTGAATTAACGAAATAGAACGCTCAAATGGTTCTGCTTGTCTACAACATCTAGCCATTTCATTGAATGTGTTCTGATTTCATTGTTTCATCGTTATATGCAGAAACATTAACATTCACCGTCATGGAGAATTTGGGACTGCTGATTTTTCCCGCTAAGTCTTGAAACATCAAAAAAGCGATAATTTAAAATAGTTTTATTCTCAATTATTGAAATTTATTGATAAATATCTAACGAAGTCATAGTGGTTTGAGGCGATATTTTAGAAATTGATCCCCACCTCCAAAAAAATGGCGGAAAAAGTCATGTATCATGGTGGAGTTGATTTTGACTCTCCCGAATGAAAACATAGCTCAACTGAAAATTAAAGCTCAGCTAGATGAGAACAAGTATCAGAAGGGCAAAAACTCACTGGCAAAGAACTGTCAAGTGTCTGACCAGACAAGTCTGATTTTCATGGGGACTTGAATTACCAGATTTCACCTCGAAATGGTTTGAATCTTTCTTCCCCTCCAACACACAGGTAAGTTAATTCTGTGCGATGCCTGAGTAGCAAGAAACAGTTGACCAAGCACAATTTAGAGGAATTCTTGAATGTCTACTATCATCGTCGAAAACGCCAACGATAAGGGTGCTGGTTCGTTAAGAGATGCGCTCGCCCAAGCTGAAAATGGGGACGTAATCGCATTTGCACCGGAACTGGCGAATAAAACGATTAAGCTCACCAGTGGTGAATTATCAGTTAAAAGTGATATCACAATCGATGGTGCTAAGGCTGATAACCTAACCATCAGTGGCAATGATAAAAGCCGAGTTTTCTTCACAGCATACGGAACTGATGTCACTCTGAAAAATTTGACTCTTACCGATGGATACAACACAGGAAAAGGCGGTGCAGTTAGAGTCAGTTCCTACAGTGAACTAACGGTGGACAATGTTCAGTTCAAAAACAATGTTGGTGGTCAAGGTGGAGCAATTCACGTTGGTTTTCGTAGTGATGCCACAGTGATTGACAGCACCTTCGACAACAACGATGGTACGATTACCAAAAATGGTTTTAGTGCAGGTGCGATCGCTAATGATAATAATGGCTCACTAACTGTCAAAGGTAGTAAATTTACCAACAACCGTGGTCAAACAGGTGGGGCAATTTATACCCAACTAGGGCCATTGACTGTAGAAAATTCAGTTTTCCTCGACAACAACTCAAAAGATGGAGCCGCAGGCATTTTCGCAGATGGCGCTAGTATTGGCGGCCCAAGGGCGAGCGCATCAGCGTCAGGTGGCACAATTAAAGTCAGCGGAAGTCGATTTGAGGGAAATGAGGGTACTGGTGCAGGCGGAGCACTTTTTCTGTATGGCTACGGTAAAGATAAAACAATTGTTGAAAACACCCAAATTATCGGCAATAAGGCCAATGCCAATTACAAAGGCATTGCCCAAGGAGGAGGAGCAAGACTCAATGGGAATGTAACAGTTCGCAATGTCACCTTTGCCAACAACACTTCCGAAGGACAAGGTGGTGGATTGTGGTTAGATGGCGATACAACCTCAAAAAATGCGGTTATTAACCTCGAAAACGTTACCTTTTCTGGAAACGAAGCAACTACCGACAAAGGTCTAGGTGGTGCAATAGCCATCAATCCGAGCGCAGATGCCGAACTCAACATCAAAAACTCTACTTTCTTCAAAAACTACGCCCAAAAGAACGGAGGAGCGTTTTGGGTTGTCGGTGGTCAACCCGTGAAACTCACCAATTCAATCATTGCCAACAATACAGCAAACGATCTCTCTGGAACTGGTCAGCAAACTTCGTTCCAATTAGGTGATGGTGGCGGGAATATCGAGTTTCCAGGGCCGCAGAATAGCAAGAACTCTAAAGTAACTGCCAATTCTCTAGTTGCTGATCCCAAACTTGGTTCTCTGCAAAACATTAACGGTGTCTTAGTGCATCCGCTGCTGGCGGGTAGTCCTGCTATTGATGCAGGTGTTTCGGGCGCACCAGGAAGCGATCAACGCGGATTTAGCCGTAATGGCGACCCTGATATTGGGGCGTATGAATTTAGCGGTACGAATAAAGGTACAGCCACACTGGGTGGTAGTTCAGCTAATGATGTCCTAACTGGTACTGCCAACAGCGATCGCATCCTTAGCTCGCCAGGTGCCGATAAACTCACAGGTGGTAACGGTAATGACCAGTTTGTCTACAGTAACATTACTCATCGCGGTGATACAATTACTGATTTCCAAATCGGCAAAGACAAAATAGTCCTTACAGAATTGCTTGACGAGCTATTGGATAAAAATTACACTGGCAACGCAATAGCTGATGGCTATGTGAAAGTTACCCAAGGTAGTAGTGCCAAAAACTTCGCAGTGCAAATTGATGCTGATGGCCCCAATGACGATAGTAGTTTCAAATCTTTCCTCACGGTCAACACAACCAATACAGGCACCTTGAATAGCGACAGCTTCGTGTTTTAGGGTTTGACCACTTTTAACAGTTATCAGTTTTTCACTCAGAAATTCAAGTCTCCCACGAATCATAAGTGGTCTGTTTCAATCCGGGCTTCAATTTTTGCCTGAAATCTTGGTAATTGTTCACTGATTTAACAGGTTGTGGCAATTTCTCCTCGAACTCTGCGTTGAGTATGGGGAGAAATCGTCTTTCCCATGTATCGACTGACAATGCGATCGCATCGACCTACAAAAATTAACGCATCTTTTGTTTAATCTTGCCTGCTCCCAAAACAATGCTCTGGTTTCTCTTCTTACTTGAGGATAATCACGAGGAACTACAAGCGAAAATGCAACTAAGCTTCTCACTATCGACCAACTTTGGGTAAAATACAGCAATGAGCACCTTAAATTTAGTGTGCAAAAACGTATCTAGGATGGTGTCAGTTCTCGACAAAGTAATTTTGGCTCATCTGCATATATTCAGTTTTGCTTTGAGGAACTAAATTATGGCTCAGGCTTTACATAAAATAGTTACGTTTGAAGAATTTGTTGGTTGGTATCCAGATACACAACGCCGATATGAACTACATGACGGAGTAATTGTTGAAATGCCCCCACCAACAGGCGATCATGAAGGCATTATTGGATTTCTAGTTGAAGAAATTGTTATGGAATACAAGCGTTTAAAGCTACCTTATTTCATACCAAAAACAGCATTTGTCAAACCATTGGAGGGCGAGTCAGCTTACTCACCAGATGTGCTGTTGTTGAATCGTCCCAATTTAGGAAATGAACCTCTGTGGAAAAAATCATCTACAGTTAGTCAAGGAGCATCGATTGCATTGGTTGTTGAGGTGGTAAGTACCAACTGGAGAGATGACTATTTAAAAAAAGCCGCTGACTATGAAGCAGTAGGCATTCCAGAATACTGGATTATAGATTATGCAGCTTTAGGCGGTAGACGATTCATTGGCAATCCTAAAGAACCAACTATATCGATTTACAGTTTGGTAGAAGGTGAGTACCAAGTCAGCCAGTTCCGACGCGGTGATTACATTGAATCACCCACTTTTGCAGAATTGAATTTAACCGCAGAACAGATTTTTCAAGCTGGCAGTTTTACAACTTAGTAGATGATTTCACAATTTCGCAGCGAAAAATAGCCTTCGATTGAATCTTTGCGCTTCTCTGGGTTTCCAAATACTACTTTTTCAACGCAGAGGGACGCGGAGTCAACGCGAAGTAACGCAGAGTTTTGCCAAATCAAATTCTTAGATGGATTTATCCTGGTTATTCTACAGATGTAGGACTTACGCAACTGGCACACAAGGCTTCTGGTATAAGAGTCAAGGGTCAAGGGTCAAGGGTCAAGGGTCAAGGGGAGCCACTGCGCCCTTGCGGCTCTGCCGACTTAAAGCAAGTGGCGTTCAAGAATCAAGGTTTTTTGGACTTTTGACCTTTGACTCTGGACAACCTCTAGCGTTAAAAATATCACCCTTGCGTAAGTCCTGAGATGGTAGAAATAGCGAAGCTTTAATAGTGAAAGTTTACAGGATATTTCAGCAGCGATCGCACTCATATTGCTAGATTATCATTGGAAATCAAAATCAAGGGCAGCTAGCTGCAATCGACAATGGTATCTACTTCTACTTCTTTCTCAGATATTCAAAACCATTGGACACGCCGATTCATTGAAGCCTTAGTAGGGCGTCGAATTTTGAATGGGTATCCTAATGGAATTTTTCGTCCAGATAACTCACTCACCCGCGCTGAGTTTGCTGCTATCCTTACTAACGCATTTCCTACAGTTACTCAAAAGCGAGAGTATATTTCCTTTGGCGATGTTCCTACCAATCATTGGGCGGCAGCGGCTATTCAAACAGCTTACGAAAAAGGATTTATTAGCGGATTTCCTGATAAAACTTTCCGTCCAAATAACCGGATTACAAGGATAGAAGTTTTAGTTTCTCTAGTATCAGGGTTGGGAATTGCTACGAAGATCAAACCTAACCTCTTGTCAGCACTGCCACAAATTTATCAAGATGCAGCTCAGATTCCAGAGTATGGCAGAAATCAGATAGCTATTGCAACTAGTGCTGGACTAGTGGCTAATTTCCCAAATATTAAATTACTTAATCCCAATCTCGCAGCCACCCGCAGCGATGTGGCAGTTATTATTTATCAAGCTTTAGTTTATTTGGGTGAGGCAGAAAAAATTGCCTCTGTTTATTTAATAGTGCCACCAATAGTCACACCAACACCAAGCACACCAACACCAACACCCACACCCATACCTCTTGGTAGTGTCAGAGTAAATCATAGCCGGGAGTTCCGAGGAGCGTGGGTAGCAGCTGTGTGGAATAGTAATTGGCCTTCTAAAGCAGGACTAACTGTTGCCGAACAAAAAGCTGAACTCACTGAGATTATCACTAAATTACAAGCACTAAACTTTAATGCTCTCATCTTTCAGGTGCGACCGGAGGGCGATGCTTTATATGCTTCCCAATTAGAACCTTGGAGTGCTTGGATAACGGGAACTCAAGGTAAAGCACCAGAACCATTTTATGATCCGTTGGAGTTGGCGATCGCTGAATGCCACAAACGCAACATTGAACTTCATGCTTGGTTTAACCCCTACCGCGCCAAGACTAGCATCAAAGGTTCGCCTAATGTCCGCCCTCACATAGCCATAACTAATCCAGAAGTTGTGTACCAATGGGGTAATCAGTTGTGGATGGAACCAGGAGCGAAAATCGTTCAAGACAGATCATACAACGTGATTCTGGATGTAGTGAAGCGCTACGATGTTGATGGCATTCACTTAGATGATTATTTCTATCCATATCCCATCGAGGGAAAATCTTTTCCCGATGACCAAACCTACGCTGCATATAAAGCAGCTGGTGGTACACTCAATATCGGCGACTGGCGACGGGACAATGTTAACAAAATGGTACAACGCCTCTGGCAGGGGATTAAAACAACTAAACCCCACGTTAAATTTGGTATTAGTCCCTTTGGTATTTATCGCCCTGGACAACCCCCTGGGATTACTGGGTTAGATGCTTACAGTGTCTTGTATGCCGACTCGAAGAAATGGTTAGAACAAGGCTGGATTGATTATATTGCTCCTCAACTTTACTGGCGTACTGACCAAACACAACAAAGTTATTCTGCGTTGCTCAAGTGGTGGACACAGGTAAACACAAAGCAAAGACACGTTTACGCTGGTAATAATCTCACAGAACCAAGTAACAAGAGTCGAGAGAGTGATGAGATTGAAAAGCAGGTGAAAATTAGTCGTAGCCAAGCTGGACAGTTGTCACTGGGGAATATCTTTTTTAATCTCGGTGTTTTGACAGAAAATAGTCAAGGCATTGCTGATAAATTCCAAAGTCTGCTTTATAACAAACCTGCGCTACCTCCAACTTTGTCTTGGCAAAATACACCACCACCACCCCCTCCCACAGGACTACAAGTCAACAACCGCAAACTAAGTTGGCAACCTGGAGATAATCAGCCAATTCGTTCCTGGACGCTTTATCGGCAAAGTGGAGATACTTGGACGATTCAACGAGTTTTATCGGCTGGCACAACCTTTGCTACTGTCCAACCGGGAACTTACGCTGTATGCGCGGTGGATAGGTTAGCCAATGAGAGTGCGGGCGTGGTGATTTCAGTGAGTTGAGAGAATATACTTTATGAGTGCGATCGCTGTTATGCTTTTGTGATGTAGTATGAATGCGATCGCTTCTTTTTCAGACGGCGATGCAGATGAGCTAAAAGTTATAATATTTGGGCATCTTATTATAGGCTGCTATTAAAAATAACTGCCATACATCAATTCAAAATAAACGTGCAGGCTTGTTTTGTAACTGAGAACCAATTAATTTCACTCGCTCAACTACAGTAATCATGTGCCGATAATCCGGGACTTTCCCATTAGGTATATACCCTATTTCTTCAGCCAAAAGTGAGGGAAACTCACTCATGACTTGGCGGATATACTCTTGGCGGTTACGTTCGACATTAGGCCCAATTAACACCACACCAGATGGAATATAATGAGGGTCTGTATAGAGTACGCGTAAATCGGTCTGAGGTGTCTCGTTAAATTCTGCGATCGAAACAGCCCCAGCAGTTGCCTTTCCTTGAGTCACAAATTCTAGAACTGTTTTGGGTGTGGGTGCAAACAGTACTTCAGCTAACGTCAAACCATAAAGATTGAAAAGCGGCAAATAATATCCTGTTGCTGAACCTGGTTGACCTAAAGCAACTGTTTGACCCTGTAGCTGTTTTAAATCTTTAATGGGGTTGTCTTTACGAACAACCAAGATTGAGCGTAAATTACTAATACCTAGTAAGGGAAAAAGTGGAACATATTGGTATCGAGCGATCGCAATAGCCGCTAACCCTGGTGGCGCAAATACCAATGACCAAGCACGAGCCTCAAGACGCTCAATCGCTCTATTTTCATTGAAAGTAGGTTCTAGCTGAATATATGCTTTTGTTTTTTCACCCAAATAACTATCAAACTTAGCATATTGGTTAATAATCTGCTCATCCCCACTATAGTTGATAACACCAATTGTTAACGTGCTCTCAAAGGTTGGTTTTGATTGGCATCCAGCAACTGTTAAACTTAATAGTTGTAAAAGAAATAAACGACGTGAAAATCGCAAAAGCATCACTAAATTATGGTTAAGGAAATAATTGTGTTCTCAGGAATAACTTCAATAAGCTTAGCTGCTACCCAAACTGGTTAGTTTACAGCAAAAAATTAATATTATTTAAGTGTTAATTAACTGCTTTTTTACATACATATATAGATGATATTACCCAAACTTAAATTCCCACTTGAATTAGAAAATGTTAATATATAACATTATATTATAATCAATAAAAATTTAGCTTATAAAAATGTAACACTTCCAACTAATTTGTGGGATGAATCGTCTACCAAGTTCGTTGTCAGCACTTTATTGCTGAATTAAGCGCTCAAGCACTCACTACAAAACTTGCAAGGTTTCTGTGGTGAACTACTAGTGATGACAGAATAAAGCAGTTGCTAGCTGATGTGATGAAATTTTTTTGAATAAATCATTGGGAACTGGTTAAAACACTGACCGTCTACAGTGAAAGTTAAGAGTTAGGAGTGATGGATTACTAAAGTTCAAACTCTCACGCTTCTGGTGAAGTGCTTCCCCTGCTCCCGTATGCTTACCCTTTTCATTCGGGGGTTACGTGGTTAACAATAGGTTGAATGTATTTTAAATGATTCAACCTGATGCCTAGAACTCCAAATGAATATGCCGTATACCTCCTACTGGAAAGCGGTCACAGGGAAGAAGTACGTTTTTCTACTATTCAAGAATTTCAGAAGTGGTATAGTAGCGAACTGGTGCCCAAGTCTGCCTCTCATGACTTTATTAGCGTGCCGATTAAGAATATTCAAGGGGAGTATATGGTAGTACGCCCATCTCGGATTGTGGCAATCCGGGTAGAACCCGTTTTTAGTTCTAGTGTTGAAAGATTCAACTAAATGATGAGAAAAACCCTTGCTTTGCTTTCCTTGAGTTTGGGAATTGCCCTTGTAAATCCACTCTGGTCAGTTGTTGCTCAGGTTCCTAACTTACTGCCTTTGCCAGTACCGACTACTCCTGAGATACTGCTACCGCCAGCACCAACTCCTCAAATACCGCCACTAGAACCAATCGCCCTAAGAAGCTGTGCGCCCCGGTATGCTTGTTTGGGTTGGGACGAGCAAATTTTGGGTCAAAGAGGTAAAGGGGGCGATCGCAAAGCGCTATTAGCTTCCATTGACAACAGTCTGGGTTATTTGGCCAAAAATGAGGCGATCGCAGCATATCAAAATTATCCCATTAAAGAGATTACACTTGATCGCGTCCGTCGGAGTTTACTACGTTTCCGCCAACTAGTTGTTAGCTCTAAGTCAACAGCGCAACTACAAGCCTCTGTCCGTCGAGAGTTTGTCTTTTACCAATCTGTGGGCAACGATGGCAAGGGTACTGTTAAATTCACTGCTTATTACGAGCCTATTTATACTGCTAGCCGAGTCAAAACCTCCGCATATAAGTATCCCCTTTATCGGCTACCACCAGACTTTAACCAATGGGCTAAACCCCACCCAAAACGAATTGATCTCGAAGGTAAGGATGGTTTACTAGGGAATAAAAGCCAATTGCGTGGTTTAGAAATGCTTTGGTTCCGCGATCGCTTGGATGCATACATGGTACACATTCAAGGTTCTGCTCAAATTAACTTAACTAATGGTACAAAAACATCCGTTGGCTATGCAGGTGGAACAGATTATCCCTGGACTAGCATCGGCAAAGAACTGGCCAAAGATGGTAAACTTCCTCTGGAAGGATTGACATTACCGCGACTGATTAGTTACTTCCAAAGACAGCCCCAAGAATTGAATAATTATCTACCACGCTGGGAACGCTTTATCTTCTTTCAGGAAACAAACGGTAGACCAGCTACTGGTAGCATTCATGTACCAGTAACACCAGAGCGTTCGATTGCTACAGATAAGGCTCTCATGCCTCCGGGAGCACTAGCGCTAATTTACAACTCATTTCCCTATCCCGCCAGAGCTGGAAGGCTAGAGTATCGTACTGTGAGCCGTTTTGTACTAGATCAGGACACAGGAAGCGCTATTAAAGGGCCAGGAAGAGTCGATTACTTTATGGGGTCTGGTAAACTGGCAGGCGATCGCGCTGGTGTCACAGGCGGTAATGGTTCACTATATTATTTACTGCTCAGGGAATAGGGTATGGGGTATGGGGCATGGGGCATTGGGCATGGGGCATGGGGTATGGG
>NZ_JADEXR010000078.1 GCF_015206995.1 aff. Roholtiella sp. LEGE 12411
GCCCAATGCCCAATGCCCAATCCCCAATGCCCAATCCCCAATGCCCAATCCCCAATGCCCAATGCCCAATGCCCAATGCCCAATGCCCAATCCCCAATGCCCAATGCCCAATCCCCAATAAGTAAGATTGCTGAATATGCCTTGGCATAATAGATTATTTCGGTGCTTGTACCATGCCGTAACCTCTTGATTGTGGTTAGAAATGTAAAAATCTTATACTTTCAAAGCGTATGTATTTTCAAATAGGTGGCACGCTGGGAGCGATCGCTATTTTGTTAAGTGGTACTGCGGCGAGTCTCCTTCAGAGAGGCTACGCCAACGCCCAAAATGCTGAAAGATATGTCACCGTGGGGCACGATAAAGGAGGAAACAGTGTAGCTCTGGATACTAAAACTATTCGTGGTACGACATACAAGCTTTACGGGCTGTACGGAGACGGGATATTCGAGACTACGTTCTCTGCATCATGCACAGAATCACGGCTTTTTCTAAATCGCATTGCTATTTACGGAACAGGTGGACAGCTACTTGAAGAGGATAAGGATACAGGAGAAATTCCTTTTGTAGCAGCTTCTTCACCAGGTAAAGCAATGCGAATTGTTTGTCAAAAAATTGGGGCGCGTGGTTGGTAGGTTCTGATAATTACTGGCATTTATAAAACTAGAAATAGTGGGTCATATAATTCGATAATTCAGAATTTATGGTTTTTCGGTAGCTTTTTTGTCAAAAATGTACACATAAGGGTGAAAATCGAAGACAGTATTATTTTTTTCTTATCCTTCTTCGTTTTTCCTTATTTGTACTTAACTCATGAATGTTTCTCTGACTAAGGATCTATCTGTTTATCAGCTGGTTTTGGGAGTACAATCGCCTCCTAAACCATTGTCCCTCAGTCCCGCGACTCTGCTATCACTGGTAAGAGCGCAAATTGACTTACTCATTGAGCAGCAAATTGTAGCCACTTTATGGGTAAAACTACCACCAGAAAAAATTTGGCAGTCAGAATTAGCACGTTATCAATCTTTGGTGGGTGCGTCTAGCCTCATCTATATTTGTCAGATTGGAGAAAGAGAGAGGGGGGAAGCAGAGGAAGGTGGGGGAGCCGCGGAAGACAAGGGAGAAAATTTTTCCTCATCCTCCTCCTCATTCCCTCATCATGTCCGCGTTCAACTACCAGCAAATAGCCAATTGCGGCGGGAAAACTTTCTGATGGTATTCTCGCCTCAGTTTTGCAGTTTAATTTTGGCGCATCGACCACTTAAAAAACGTGAAAATCCCATCTTGGGGAAGGCAAATACTAAAAAAAATCAGCCATTGTTGATTATGACTACTGTTGATGGAAAAATAATTCAACAAGTATTAGATGGTATTCAACAGGCGGCTGCACCAGGATCATTTCCAATGGTACTTGCTGATTTTATTTGCCCAAGTGCGCCGGAACCCGCACTCATGAATCAACTTTTGGCAAAACAACTCCAACGATTAGATGAAATTAATCGTCAAATCATGGCAGAACGCACTGCTAAGTTGCAGCAGCAAAATCAAAACCTGCATAGTAAAGAGGAACTTAAGGATGAATACCTGAATAACGTGTGTCAAGAACTACGCACACCTCTGACGCACATGAAAACAGCACTCTCTTTGTTAAATTCCCCTAACCTCAAACCGCCGCAGCGACAACGTTATTTACAAATGCTCAATACCCAGTGCGATCGCCAAAATTCTTTGATTACTGGTTTATTGGATTTGGTGCAACTAGAGCGGAATTTGGAGGAGACGACTTTAGAATCAGTACGTCTGTCAGATATTGTACCTGGGGTAGTCAGTACTTACCAGCCTGTAGCGGAGGAAAAAGGTATCATGCTAGCCTACACAGTACCAACTGAACTCCCTGCTGTTTGGTGTGTGAGTGGCGGACTTAGGCAGATTGTAATCAATCTATTGCACAACAGTATTAAGTTTACACCCAATGGTGGTCGAGTATGGGTGCGTGCCCGTGTTCATGGCGATTATGTCCAATTGGAATTCCGCGACACGGGTATAGGTATTGCTGAAAGTGAAATTCCCAAAATTTTTGACCGCTTCTATCGAGTACGCGTAGGAGCAACTGAAGATTATGGTGGCGCTGGATTGGGATTAACAATTGTGCGGCAGTTGCTATTATGCTGTAGTGGTTCTATTTATGTAAAAAGTAAGCTGTATGAAGGTTCCAGTTTTACAGTGCAATTGGCGAGTGTTCCCGACACTCCAAAAGCGATCGCTACAGAACATGAGTAATATTACATTTGGCTCACCGTGAAGACGTTTCCTCAGATTTAGTACAGAACTGGGTGTAAACATCAATCGGAAAATTCATCTGCTCAGCATCAAGATGCACAAAAATTGATTTACTCTGGAAAAATCCCTTAAGGATTCGTTTGAGTGAACGAAATTTAAGCCGCCTGATAGCTTTAGTTACATCCAGCCACTGACGTTTTCTTTGATTTGCTTCTGGATAATCTTCACTCACCATTTCAACCGGTAACAGATACATCTTTACTTGATATATCTTGCCTCGTTTGCGGTACTTATACATGCCTAGTTCATTTGTATCTACTTGGCCAATAACTCCAGCTTCTTCCCACGCCTCTTTAGCTGCTGAATCAGGTGGACTCATTCCTACTGGAATATCTCCTTTCGGAATTACCCAGTGTTGATAGTTGCGAGTTGTGATTAACAAGATTTCAATTCTGCCGTTTTTAAGTCTGTAAGGAATGACCCCAGACTGTTTAAACACTTTGCTCACTTTTCGGCTCATGGCTCACATAACTTAGGAAGTATACAACTTTTACTTAAATGCAATCAACTCAATTTATTTAAGTTTTGATAGATGTACAAAGAGGAAATTGCATTGAAATCTACTTCCTGGCTATCAATTTTGTTCGTATTTTTAAATAGTACTGTAAACGCACCAGCACCCAATCTATCTTGAGGAAACAACCGATAACAAGGCATTGTGGTTAAATGCGACTGATATTTAGCTAAATTACTAATTTGCACCGCTTGAAAGTGAGGAAATCGTTCCAAAAACCATTCGCAAACCTGTTCATTTTCTTCGGTAGAGTATGTACAAGTCATATAAGCAAGATGACCTTGTGCTGAAACAATTTTAGCAGAGTTAGCTATAATCCGTTTTTGTCTATTTGCACTCTTATTAATAGCGGTAGGATGAAAACATCCAGGAGCTTTTTCACCCTTAGCAAGTAAAGATTGCCCAGTACAAGGAGCATCTACTATCACTAAATCGCTAGATGATGGCATCATTTGAGCAAATAGACTCGAATCTCTATTAACCACAGCACTAGGGCTAATATGGCAACGTTTCAAATTAGAAATTAGCATACCTAGGCGTTTACCTATCACTTCATTACTAATGATTAATTCAGGTTTCAAAGCTTTCCAAGCAAAGATACTCTTACCTCCTGGTGCAGCGCACATATCAAAAATTAAACGCACTGGCTGAAGAATTGTAAACAAAGTAGCAGCAGCAAATACAGAAGAAAAATCTAAACAATAAAAATATCCTTTTTCATGCAGTGGATGCTTGCCGGGTTTTTCTCCTAGGTGGAGACGGTCGATAAATGGTGGTTGCCAATACGTTGGTGTTTCTACCGACAAAGAAGTAAAATCTGGCTTTTCATGACACCAAATAATGCTTGATTGGAAAGGCTGAGGATTCATTAAAGCCTCAACAAATCTTTCTTGTTCATCTGGATTTGTAAACAAACGTCGTGCAAGTTTAAGTAATAAATTAGAAGGTTTTTCCATGTGAATATATAAACAATTGTGTTGTATCAGAATACTAAATAAAACTGTTACACAAGAACAGTGTAATTAAGGTACTTGGCTCCATACTGAAAATACAATGACCGCCTTTTAGATCGCAATTGCCAAATTACCTCACTGCACCGGAGAAGGTCATGATATTAGATGATTTTCAGCAAAAACTACGCAAAGAGGCGCAACTATGGAGGGATGAAGGACTAATTAGTTCTTCGCAATATGAGCAAATAGCAGACCGTTATCAATTTAAAAACCTGGAAGCTGCTGCACGCGATCGCTTTGTTGCGATCGTGATTGCTGTAGGTAGCATCCTTTTATGCTTAGGCATAATTACCTTTGTCGGAGCAAACTGGCAATCTGGGTCACGAGAAGTCAAGTTTATCTTGTTAATGAGCTTGTTTTTCACAATTACTATCACTGGTTTTTACACTTGGAGACAACCTGAAGGGAAGAAACCAGAACAAAGCAAACGCATACTAGGAGAAGGATTGCTAATTTTAGGCGCTTTCATTTTAGGTGCAAATTTCGCTTTGATGGCCCAGATGTTCAATATTAGCGGTTCAACTTCCCAACTTTTTCTGGCTTGGGGATTGGGTGTTTTAGTCATGGCTTACAGTCTGTCAATAAATTCCTTGGGAATTATGGCAATTATTTTAGTGCAAATCGGTTACTGGACGGGACTGGAAGACTTGCTATACTCTCCAGGTGAATTGACTTGGGCGCGGCTATTAGTGCAACACATGCCCCTGCTGTCATGGCTGCTATTTGTACCCTTAGCCTATTTTTGTCGATCGCGTTGGATTTTTGGCCTAGCAGCGTTCTGCTTTGCTAGTTCCTTGCAAGCCAACCTCAATCCGCTACCGCTGCTGAATTATGCTGAAGTAGCGCCTTGGGTAGCATCTTTTGCCTTTGCACTCCCACCTGCATTATTCTGGAGTTATGACGACTTGCTATTCCCCAGCATAAATTACAGGTTGTTTCAAAACCTTGCCCGTAATTTAGCGTTGGTGGCTTTTGGAGCTGTCTTTTATGTTCTGTCTTTTCGTTGGAGCTGGGAATCTTCAGATTACGGTTATAATCAGCCAACGACTTTGACCAACTTATTCCAGTCTCTGCCGATCATCGATTTGGGGATTCTCAGCGGCTTGGCGGTATTTCAATGGTTGTTTCTGATGCGTCAACGAAACAACCCTCCTCGCCGCGAAGTGATTTTCACGACTGCTGTCATTAGTACCTTTATTGGTTTCATTGCCGTAGTACCTTTTTGGCATCAAACTATCAGCCGGATTGATGAACTTGGCATTTTTATTTTCAATGTACTTCTAGCAACATTAGCCTGGGGACTAATTCAAGAAGGATTGAAATTAAACAACAGAAACTCCTTTTGGGGCGGTATGCTATTGTTAACGCTGCAAGTTATTAGTCGGATGCTGGAGTACGACACTGACTTACTATTTAAATCGCTGGTCTTTATCTTGTGCGGTTCTGCTTTAATTAGTGCTGGACTCTGGTTTGAACGCCGCAAACCTGCTCAGGGTAAGAAGTAAAAAGTGCTGAGTAGAAACGCGATTATACTCTTACCAGAAGCGGCTCTCCGAGCGTCTACACGTTTGTACAAGTGAATGCTGTTAGCGGTGGCGGGGCGTTTAGCCCGTGCTAAGTGAGGAGTCAAGAGTTAATATTTATTCTCCTTGTGCTACCTTGCCTAATGCCCAATGCCCAATGCCCCTGTCTCCTTATTTAGAGTTTCTCTGCGTTAGTCCTAATCTTGTTACTTTTGACCTCCTCAATACCCCTTCTTTTTAGGACTACGCTCATGAAAAGTAGCGCTTCTGAATCTAAAAATAATTCGTTGTCTCCTGAAGCTGAATTCTCCGAAAAGTTAACTTTTCGTGATTACCTAATTGCATCAGAACAGAAATCGAATAAGCCTTTACCTATTTGGCGGCTAGTAGTTCCCTTGCTCATCCAAACAGGGTTAATTATGGCAGTACCAGCCCAAGCGCTGTACACAGACATGACGGGTAAGACAGTAATTTTGCAGACTGTGCCTGTAAATTCTAACAATGTACAACAAGGTAATTCTCTGGCGCTAGATTACAACATATCCCGTACTGCAAATTTGAGAAGACTGCCTGGGTGGGAGACATTGGTCAGCAAAGGTCGTGGAAGTGGCAGACGATTGCCCGATGGAACCAATATATACGTGATTTTGCAAGAGCAACTATTCTCTGGTAGTGGTGTTCCTAGAGCTTGGAGACCGGTGCGAGTGACTGGCGATCGCCCCACTTCTATACGAGCAAATCAGGCAGCCTTAAAAGGTGTCTACCAGGATGGCTTCGTTAACTACGGTTTAGAAACATATTACATCCCAGAAAACCAACGGCAGCAGATTAACAACGATATCCGACAAGCCCAACGAACTCGAAGAGGACAGCAACCACCCATAGTAGTGAAAGCTAAAGTCGATCCCCAAGGGAACGCAGTGCCCATCAGTATGTGGGTACGCGATCGCAACTATCGCTTTTAATCTTAATCTTCATGCCGTAAACGCCATACTGCACCGCAAGCAGCCCCAGCCCCGGCTAACAATCCTGTACTCATTCCTTGTAGCGTCTTTTGAATTGGGTCTTGGGTTAGGCACTCACTTGTAACTTTACTGTCCTGCAAGCAAAGACTGCTTTCTGCCAAACTGGCAGTACCTCCTAAAATCACACCAGTTACACTACAGGAAACAATAAGCAGCAAAAAGCGTTGGGTTTTTCTATCCATAGATGGATGTGTCAAGTATTAAGAGTAGTGGTCAACTCTCAACTACTTTACACATCCTTGCTGCTAATGTCAGCTGGTTTGAACGGTGATTAGGGAGTATTACAACTATTAAAGTTGAACTCCTAAGCCCAATATCCACCTTAAAATCTATTCAATCTTCAAGTTGAAAGGCAAGCGGGCATAAATCCCCTGTGGATCGTTCATCTTTTGCAGAATTACAATTTCTTGTTGCAGTTTCTCAAATTCAGCTGTAAGAGGATTGGATTGTTTGAGTTTCGCTCCTTCAATACCCAAAGCAGTCTGCACCTCTTCAGTGGCTCGCCCAAAAAAGCGTTCTTCAAAGCTACTAACTCGCGGATACTCTTGTAATTCCCAATCATTACCTAGATTCGCCTGCTTGGCAGTGTATTCGATCGCAGCATTCAAACCGCCAATTTCATCCACCAAACCAATTTCTTTAGCCGCTACACCTGACCAAACTCGTCCTTGGGCAATTGCTGCTACTTTTTGTTCTGGCAGTTTCCGCCCTTGAGAAACCTTATTTAAAAACATATTATAAATACGGTTAACGCTGCGCTGGTAAAGCGCCAACTCTTGAGGCGATTTTGGGCGAGAAACTGTTTGACTATCAGCGTAGCGTCCGGTTTTCACCGAATCCCAGGTGATACCATTATCATTCGCCAACTTTTGGCCATTGACTAGCACGCCAAACACACCAATTGAACCTGTAATTGTATTTGGTTCGGCAAAAATCCGGTTAGAGTCGCTAGCAATCCAGTAACCACCAGAAGCGGCGACATCACCCATCGATACTACAACTGGTTTGACCTCACGAGTCAACCGGACTTCTCGCTGCATGACTTCAGCAGCGGTAGCACTACCACCAGGGCTGTTAATCCGCAGGATTACCGCCTTGACATCATTATCTTGTCGCAGTTTGTTGAAGATTTTGGCAAAGCGATCGCCTCCTACTTGCCCAGTTTCACCTCTACCATCAACAATCTCACCCTCAGCATAAACAACGGCAATTTTATTTTTCGAGTTGCGTTCTACACCTAATGATTTGCCGATAACTTGCGCGTAGTCATCTAGGTTAATTTGTCGGAATGTTTTGTCTTCTTTTTTGCTATCTGTCAATTCTTTGAGGTTAGCTACCACTTGATCTACATAAGCTACTTGATCTACCAAACCGCTGGTTTTCGCTTCCGTTGCTTCCAGTACTGCCTGATTATCTGCGATCGCTTGTAACTGTTGGGGGTTAATTTTGCGACTTTTTCCCACAGATGTACGCCATTCTCCCCAAACATCATCTAATAATTTTTGCGTTTGTTCGCGGTTTTCTGGACTCAGTTTTGTCAGGATAAAGGGTTCTACTGCTCCCTTAAATTTCCCTACCCGCACCACCTGAACGCCAATACCAAACTTTTGTAACGCTCCTGCCAAGAACATCGGTTGACTACTCAAACCGTTGACTTCCATTAGTCCCACGGGGTTAAGTACGACGGTATCTGCCACCGAACTCACATAATATTCCTGTTCACTCCAGTTTCCACCGTAAGCCACAATTTTTTTTCCCGCGGCCCGGAATCTTTCCAAAGCTTGACGGACTTCTTTAAGAGATGCATAACCTGCCGTACTAGCTTCTCTTGTGCGTGTTGCATCTAAATAAATACCGACAATTCGCGGATCGCGTCGGGCTTTTTCCAAAGTTTCTAGAACTTTGCGGAGTGTCATCCGCTTTTGTTCCACACCTGAGAGTGTGTTTTGCAGCAGTTCGTTGGAACTGGGTGCGCCATCGGTTATTCTCATCGACAAGTCAAAAACCAGCACTGACTTATCTTTCACTTCTGGTCCAACATTTTTGGAGGAGGTGGCACCTAATAGTATTAATAGCAGTCCAGTAGTTCCCAGAGCAGAGAAAATAATTAGTCCTAGTAAGCTGCCAACTAAGCTAGCAAAAGTTTGTTTCAGAAAATTACGCATTAGTCAAAAGTCAAGAGTCAAGAGTCAAAAGTCAAGAGTCAAAAGTCAAGAATCATTGAGCAAATGACAAACACAGAAGTCTGTAGCAAGATCCCGCAGTTGCGGAGGCTTCCGACGCTCTCTACGAGAAGCCTTTATGCGCGCTATCCGAACAGAACTTCTCCTAAGGGAGACGCTGCGCGAACGGGGACAAAGGACTAATGACTAATGACTAATGACTAACGACCTATTTACCTATTGTATGCGCTGTAAACTGCCAAAGTGCTTTAACTCATACAAGCCAGTGTTGCCCGTGCAGAATAATACTGTGGTGATTTCGGCAACTAGTACTTCAGCTAGCTCGTAAACGGCTGCCTCAGATACTGCTGCTGCTTTTAGGAAAGGCATTGCCAAACCAGCTATATCGGCTCCTAGGGCGATCGCTACTGCTACATCAAGTCCATGACGCAACCCTCCTGAAGCAATCAAGGGGATATTGGGGGCGATCGCTCGAATACTTGTAATACACTCTGCGGTAGGCAAACCCCAATCAGCAAACGTCCTTCCCAAGCGACGTTGCAAGGCATTTTCTGCCCGCTCGCTTTCCACCTTTGCCCAAGAAGTACCACCTGCACCAGCTACATCAATCGCCGTTACCCCAGCGGCAATGAGTTTCTCTGCCATTGCTGCTGAGATGCCGTTACCTACTTCCTTAGCAATCACTGGTACTTGTAGTTTATTGCATAAGTCAGAAATCTTGTTTAGTAATCCTCGGAAATTAGTATCGCCTCTAGGTTGAATATACTCTTGCAATGGGTTGAGGTGCAAAATCAATGCATCAGCCTCTAGGATATCGACTACCCGCAAACATTCATCTAAACCATACTTATAGTTAAGTTGCACAGCGCCCAAATTTGCAAACAGCAGAACATCAGGGGCATATTTGCGAACAGCGAAAGTATCAGCCACCTGGGGTTTTTCCACCGCTACTCGCTGGGAACCAACACCCATTGCAATTTTGTAGTGTTGTGCGACTTGGGCCAAACGTTGGTTTATCATTCCTGCTTGTTCTGTTCCTCCTGTCATGGAAGAAATTAACAGGGGTGCGCCGAGGTGTTTTCCTAGAAAAGTCGTACTTGTATCAATGTCTTTGTGGTCTAGTTCGGGCAAGCAACAATGAGTAAAACGATAACGTTCTAGTCCGTTAGTTATTTCATGGCACTGGACATCTTCTTCTAAGCAGATCCGAATATGATCCGCTTTGCGAGTCTGAGTTTGTGCTGAGATGTTGGTAGGTGCGTTCACAGTTAAGCATTACTCAACGTAGTTCTAATCACTATTTTTACAGCCTTGGGCATGATGTAGCAGGAGATGTATCAAACAAGTGTGTGACGGTAGTTTTACTTTTTTAACTTCATCCATAATCTTTGACGTGGAAAAAGTATTTGCCAAAAAGCCAGGGTTTTTGCCGAATCAAGAAAGCCAAGTTTTTAATTTTGGATCAAGTCGAGCTTAGAGAGTATCCAGCCTGCTATAGGATTCCTATTTGATTTTTGAAAGAACTGCGTACACCTCTAACTCCCTTTTTTTCCATTTCCCATTCCCTATCCCCTATCCCCCATTCGGTGTCTCTACAAGTCAGTTCACGAATCAAATCGGATTACTATATTTACCTTTGACACCTAAAAAAAGGGGCGGCTAACATTTAAGTAAATCTTAACAAGAAAACAAAAAAGTTAAAATAATGTCAACGAATTTGATAGAAAAAAAGATCAAAACTGTCCAAAAGTAGGGATAATTTTTAAAGACAAAAACAATAAAAACCATGTAATTGGATAAGGTTCAAGTCGATAAAATGTTCCAACTTCAGGGGAGAATTCAGCAAGTGAAAACTCCGGTGTTATAAACCTGAAGAGGAAATAAAAGGAACTGGGCATTGAAAAGAGGCAGAGGGGCGGGGTGCTCTTAGCAGAGGGGAAAACTCTTCTCCCTTGCTCCCTGCTCCCTTGCTTTTTCCCCAGTCCCCAATACATAGAGAAAAAGTTAAGCGCGAGGACATGGATTTAGTATGGTTAACAGCAGTGCAATCACCCCAGCACAACGCTTGAGTGAAAAATTACCTTTGCCGCTCAAGCGTTTGGCAGATTTGGCTTATAATTACTGGTGGAGTTGGAGTGGCGATCGCATCTCCCTATTCCAAACCATTGATCCCCAAGAGTGGGAACGCTGTGGGCATAATCCAGTAGCAATTTTAGAGTCTGCAAGCTATGAGCGTCTCACCCAATTAGCGGAAGATCCATATTACCTAAAGCAGATTTCTGCATTAGCGCGTGAGTTTGATCAATACATTGCACAAAAAGATACTTGGGTAAGTCGGGTTGCACCGCAAGTTTCTGCATCCCGCCCCATTGCTTATTTTTGCGCCGAATTTGGCATTCATGAATCCCTACCTGTATACTCTGGTGGCTTAGGTATTCTAGCTGGGGATCATCTCAAATCATCTTCAGGTTTGGGTGTGCCGATGGTTGGTGTCGGTTTATTATATCGTCAAGGTTACTTTCGGCAACGCTTGAACCGTCAAGGCTGGCAAGAAGATTACTACATTGACAACCCCTTCCAGCAGATGCCTCTGGAGTTAATTAAAAATGAGCAAGGGGAACCGCTGACTATCCAGCTACAAGTTCGCCAGCGGTTGGTGAAAGTGCAAATCTGGCGTGTGCAAGTTGGGCGTGTCACTTTATATTTATTAGATACCGATCGCCATGACAATGATCCCATCGACCGCTGGCTAACTGGACACCTATACGGTGGTAACTTAGAAACCCGCATCGCCCAAGAAGTTGTTTTGGGAATTGGTGGTGTGCGTGCTCTGGATGCTTTGGGAATTCAACCTTCTGTTTATCACCTCAACGAAGGACACGCCGCTTTCTGTACTTTGGAAATTGCTCGCTTAGAAATTGAGCGGACTGGTAAATCTTTCTACGACATCGAAGCTAAAGTGCGGAACAGTTGTGTATTCACCACCCATACCCCCGTTCCCGCCGGTCACGATGTCTTCTCTCCCGATTTAATCGACTCCTTCTTTGCTAGCTACTGGCCACAATTGCGACTTTCCCGCGAGCAATTTTTAGCATTAGGTGCAAGGCGACTGGGCGATCCTTGGGAACCTTTTGGGATGACCGTTTTGGCATTGCGGATGTCTCGTGCTTGCAACGGTGTGAGTGAATTGCACGGTCAAGTTTCCCGTAAAATGTGGACAGTTCTCTATCCCCAGCGATCGGAAGATAAAGTACCAATTGGTTACATTACCAATGGCGTTCATGCTCCCACTTGGACTGCACCCTTGTTAGCTGACTTATATAATCAGTATTTGGGAGAAGACTGGAAAACTCGCGCTGTTGATCCTAAAATGTGGGCGAAAGTTGACGAGATTCCCGATGAGGAACTATGGTCGCGCCATCTCATCCTTAAAGAACGATTGATTGCTTACACCCGCTATAAAATCAAGAAATCGCGGGAGTTGCGTGGCGAAAGTTACGAACTAATTAAAGCAATTGAAACCCTACTAAACCCCAATGTGTTGACCATTGGATTTGCTAGACGCTTCAGCCCTTACAAACGTGGGGATTTGATTTTGCGTGATGCACAACGAGCGCTGAAGATTTTTGGTAACGCCCAACGTCCAGTACAGATTATCTTTGCAGGTAAAGCCCACCCAGCTGATGAAGAAGGTAAACGAATTATCCAGCGCTTGATGGAGTGGTGTCACAATTCCGGGATTCTCAACCGAGTCGCGTTTATTGAAGATTACGATATTTACACTGGTCAAAAACTAGTGCAAGGGGTGGATGTTTGGCTGAATAATCCCCGCCGTCCCTTAGAGGCGTCTGGTACAAGTGGTCAAAAAGTCTGCTTCAACGGTGGGATTAATTGCAGCGTCTTAGATGGCTGGTGGTGCGAAGGCTACCAAGCAGGACAAGATGGTAAAGGAATTAACGGTTGGGCTATTGGCGAAGATGCTCACACCAGTGATCAAGAATTGCAGGATCGGATTGATTCGCGATCGCTATATCAACTGTTGGAAGAAGAGATTGTTCCTCTATACTATGACCAAGATGCTCAAGATGTTCCCCACCGCTGGGTGCAAATGATGAAGGCGTCAATTAAGACAAATGCACCGTTGTTCAACACAGACAGAATGATTGCTGACTATGTTTCACAGGTGTATGTCCCAGAGATTTCTAAGAGTGTGGAACCGATTTTAGCTAAAGTTCTGCTCTAGAGCACGTTAAGCCCACACTGACCCGAAGCGGGTACAGTGTGGGTAGTTTACCTTCCAAACTCGGAACTTCGTGCTCAGAATTCGGAATTTGGTGTTCCAAATTCGGAACTTCGTGCTTAAAACTCGGAACTTCGTGTTCCAAACTCGGAATTTCGTGCTCAAAACTCAGAACTTTGTGTTCGGAACTCAGAATTTCGTGTTCCAAACTTGGAACTTTATGCTCAAAACTTAGAACTTTGTGCTCAGAACTCGGAACTTTGTGTTCGGAACTGCAAATTCAATAAAAGCCAAGGGTGATGTAAAAAACAAAACAACTATATTTCATTAGCAAAAAGGTATAGTTTTTCTTTAATTAAATTGCTCTTTAACTTGTACTAAATAAATCTTGTTTTTCTAGATACTATAGTAGAATTCCTACTTTTAGCTGCGCCTCTGTGGTTAGTTTTCTTGGATAATTTATTTCTTGGAAATCCCTAAACCTGGCTTTTTAACCTTTTTTTATCTATCTCCAAGCTTTATTTTGTAGGATGATCTGAATCGTTCTAGTATAAACTTGCCTTATTTTTGTAATAAGTTTAAAAAATTAATCTTTTATTCAATAACCCCAAGTTAAATCAAGCATTACCCAAACTTAATTGAAATCAAATACTTTTTTATAAACATTTATATATAACCAAAACACCCTCATGAAATTATCACGACGGAAATTTTTTGTCATAGCAGGTACGAGTGCTGCTGGTACTGTGCTCATGTCTCCTTTGGAAGGTCTTTATGCCAGAACTGCCAATAGAAGAGGTGTCTTTGGTAAAGGATACGGAAAGCTTGTAAAAGATCCCAATGGCTTACTGGATTTACCACCGGGATTTCAGTATCGTGTTTTATCTCAAAAAGACGATCTGATGAACGACAAGACTCTAGTGCCGAGTGGTCATGATGGTATGGCAACTTTCCGCGGCCCCAGAAACACAGTTATCTTAGTTCGTAATCACGAACTAAGTCCTAATTCCGATACACAACTTAAAGGGCCCAATCCCTACGATCCTAATTGCAAAGGTGGTACAACGACTCTGGTTGTTGGACGCGATCGCCAGCTAATCAAACATTACACTTCCTTAAGTGGAACTTATCGCAACTGTGCAGGTGGGCCAACTCCTTGGGGTTCATGGATTAGCTGTGAAGAAAATACCTCTACTCCAACTTCGTTACCCCTGGGTGATCCAAACTATGTCTCGCAATTCCACGGCTATAACTTTGAAGTTCCGGCTAGCGCCACAACTCCTGTCAAGCCTGAGCCTTTAGTCGCTATGGGACGATTTAATCATGAAGCTGTTGCTGTAGACCCCAAAACTGGAATTGTTTATGAGACGGAAGACCGGGGAGATAGCCTTTTCTACCGTTTCATTCCAAAAGTACCTGGTAGGTTAAAAGAAGGAGGCGTCCTTGAAGCTTTAAGGATTGTTGGTAAACCTCAAGCAAACACCGCTAGTGGTTTTGAATTGCGGAAGCCAATGAAAGTAGACTGGGTAAAAATTCCTCAGCCAAACCCACTTGACGGAGATACTGTTAGATTTCAAGGCTTTGAGCTAGGTGCTGCTCAATTTGTGCGTGGAGAAGGGATTTGGTACGGCGATGGTGAAATTTACTTTTGCTGTACCAGTGGTGGTGCTAAAGGGCTGGGTCAAGTCTGGCGCTACATTCCCAAAAAAGAGACAATCGAACTGTTTGTAGAATCTACAGATGTAAACGAACTTGATAGCCCTGATAACATAGTTATTTCACCCTACGGCGATCTCATCCTCTGTGAAGATGGAGATGACCAACAGTTCTTAGTTGGTGTGACTCCCAAAGGAGAACTCTATCAATTCGCGCGCAACGCATTTAATACAAGCGAATTTGCAGGGGCCTGCTTCTCGCCTGATGGTAAGACTTTGTTCGTAAATGTTCAAAGTCCTGGTACTACTTTCGCCATCTGGGGCCCTTGGAGGAGAAGTTACCAAGGTTGAGATAAATTGTTTGGGAAAATTTGAGCGCCAGCTTTCGACGCTCAAATTTCCTAGATGTACACAGTATAGATAGAATCAGCCTATCTGTGTTTCTCTGTCGTTTTAACTCATGAAAATTTGGCAAGTTGATTTTTATCGTAGTCCATTGCAGAATGCAGCAGGGCAAGTGTTATGGGATTTATTGATTTGTGATGCGACTCGCAGTTTTGAGTATGAAGCGACTTGTTCGCAATCAGCAGCCAATTCGAGTTGGGTTGCAGAGCAACTTGAGCTAGCAGCTGGTGAAAAACTCCCAGATATAATTCAGGTGTTTCGTCCTCAGTCCTTGAGTTTAATTGAATGGGCTGCACGCAATTTAGGTATTAATGTTGAACCTACCCGCCGCACTTTCGCATTGAAGCAGTGGTTGCAGGAAAAGCAATATCCTTTAGGGCTAGATAAACCACCCCCAGCACCATTACCAGAAAACCTCTGGGGAGAACAATGGCGATTTGCAACTTTAGCGGCTAGTGATGTGGAAACGAGGTTTAGCGATCGCCCCATTCCTCATTTGCTGATGCCAGAATTTCTTAAACCCATCAATCTAGGTTTAGCGTCAACAATACGCGTCCCAGGTATCATAATCTATGGTGGACGACAATCGATGCGCTTAGCAAAATGGTTGCATCAAGCTCGTCCTTTGGCATTAAATTACATATCGTCGGGTGCTCTTGATGGCTTAGTGTTAGAAGCTGGTTTAGTAGATAGGTGGATAGTTGCCACATTTGAAGATCCAGATGTTACAGCCGCAGCAAAAATGTATGAACAGCGAAAACAACTAAGTCAAGGACTACACTTTTTGTTAGTGCAGCCTGATGATTCGGGGATGACTTACAGTGGCTTTTGGTTACTACGAGCTGAAGATTAAGTAGTGGTACAGTGAATGAGTTTTTGCGCCGGTTGGGGTATGCTATGGAAGCTGAATTTGCAACTGTTAAGTGGGAAGCGTTTTCAGCTTTGATAGTTGATTTGGAAGTTATTTTATGATTAAAAGAATAGGAATCTACAATACTCCAAGGTGCTTCAAGATGAACCGAACTATTTTATCTTTTATTTTTCTGGCTATTTTAATAAAACCCCGTCTATTTTGAAACCTGGAGTTTTTAAGGAGAGTGTATTATTCTCTTGTGGCTTGAGTTCTGAGCTTTACTCTAATTCCAAAAAACTATGGTTTTCAAGGTAGACGCGGTTAAAATACCTTCTATTCCCTAGCAATGACTATATCGTTAGACTTGATGACTGCATAGGCTTCTGTTCCCTCAGACAGTTCCAATTCCTCTGCTGAAACTCTGGTAATCATTGAGGTTAACTCAACTTTGTGAACAATCTCTAGCGTTACCTCAGTATTAACTGCTCCTGTAATCACTCGTTTGACAATTCCCTTAAGCACATTACGGGAGCTTACTTTTAGTAATTTCTTTTGACTATTAATTTTTATATCAGGAGCGTCAACATTCTCCTTGCTCTTCTGCTTGGTTGGTATTGGTGCTGGTGCTGAAGAGTAGTCATTAAGACCACGTACTAGTTCTCGGAGGATCTCAGTTTTTGTACGCTGAGACTGCTGGCAGAATTCTTCTAGTATTTTCCGCTCCTCCTCTGATGTTTGAAATGTAACCCATCCTTGTTCTTTTCTTGGCATATTTTTACCAATTGAATTGGTATATATTTCTGATCTTGGTATGATTTTACCAAGTGTCAATCCTCCAAAGCAGAATCTATCTGAGGCTACTTATGGTGACAAGCCCTTCGGATACTCTTCTTTTTAGGAAATGCATTCGCTTGGGTAGGAAAAATGCTACTTGCTACTTCATGCAAAGCCGTTCTTCAATTGAATTCAATTAGATGCAGCCTTGCCAGCTACAGTACAAATTATTTCATCCATTGTTCGGAGTAATTCTTGCTCGTTGTAAGGTTTAGAGAAGTAGGCTCGCGCACCCAGTTGCATTGCCAGCTGCCGATGTTTATTACTGCTACGAGAGGTCAGCATGGCAATGGGAATATTTTTCATATCAACGTCTGTATTTACACGATCTAAGAAGCCATAACCATCAAGGCGAGGCATTTCAATATCACAAATCACTGCCTGAACTTGCAAACCACTGTGAAGTTTTTCCAAAGCATCCTGACCATCTTTAGCTTGTTCTACTTGATACCCCCCTTTTTCGAGAGTCAGAGCTAAAAAGCGACGAACATTAATCGAGTCATCTACGATCAAAATCGTGCCTTTCTGGTTAGTAGGGGTTGGTACTTTTTCATCCTCAAACATGAGGAATGCTGTTTTTAACCTGGCTGACGGTAATTGATTACTTCTGGGAGTACGCTGATTAGTAGCAATCCAATACAGCAACTCGTTGGTATTAACTAGTGCTACTACTCGACCATCACCGAGAATCGTACAGTTGCTGAAGCCTTCAGGTAGAGGTATATTTCCCTCGACTTGGCGGATAGCAACTTCCTGTTCGCCCCAGCAACGGTCTACTTGTATTGCGACTGGCTGATTATTGCTTTTGACTACTAACACGCTACTAGCATTAATCGCTGGGGGAGTTTCTAGTTCTGGGGTATCGTAGCGCGGGCAATTAAACTCTAAGTAACGGCCAAGGCGAATTAGTGGCAACATAGTTCCTTGCCAATTCAGGACTTCACTACCCGCCATTGGAAAAACTCGCTCGTTTTGAAATAAGAATATTTCCGAAACGACATCTGTGGGAAATGCCAAGAGTATCCTGTTGATTTCTACCAACAAAACTCGTGCCACCGAAAGTGTAAATGGCATTGACAGAGTAAAGGTAGTGCCGACACCCCACTCTGTATCAACTTTGACATCTCCTCGAATCAGTTTGAGGTTGTTGCGGACTACATCCATTCCGACACCGCGACCAGATAATGATGTCACTTGGTCGGAAGTACTAAAACCTGGTTCAAAAATTAGTGATAATAGTTCTTCATCACTAGCACTAGCGAGTAGAGAAGCATCTAATCCCATAGCTAGGGCCCGGGCGCGAATTTTCTCTAGAGAAATGCCCCGACCATCATCACGCATAGTAATGAGGGTGCGATTACTGTGATGAGTAGCTTTAATTTCAATCAATCCTTGTTCTGGCTTACCCAAAGCGCGGCGGGTCGCAGATTCTTCGATACCATGATCGAAGGCATTCCTTAACAGGTGCATTAAAGGCTCATTCAAAGCCTCCAAAATGCTGCGTTCAATTAAAGTATTGCCACCTTCAAGTTTTAGCTGTACATTTTTCCCATACTCTACATTTAGCTCGCGCAAGGCTCTGGGAAAACGCTCAACTAAATCGGACAGCGGACGCATTCGGATGTGATTGAGTTTTGTCTGTAACTGTTTTGATGTTTTGTTAAGTTTGCGAGCAATCTGATCTGTATCGTCAACACTAAGTTGAATATCAGTAGTGACTTCCTGTACCTGAACAATGGTTTCCATAACTTCCTGCGATAACAGGTTTAAGTCGTTATAGCGATCCATTTCTAAGGTATCAAATCCTCTTTTTATGCCTTGTATTTGATAGCTATCTTCAGATACTAAATTATGTTCTATATTGGATGGCTTACCAGATGAAATTACGGGTGGAGTCGCCATTTTGTCATAAGCTGTACGAAGTTCTTGATTTTCTCGTTCGAGAACTTGTACTCGCTGATTCAGGTGACGAACGAGTTTGCGTAATCTTTCTAAATGGGAGTTTAATCCGTTGCGTTGGACAATCAGTTCCCCAAATAAATCATTAATTTGCTCAAGTTGTTTACTTGGAACTCTAACGTTATTTTCTTGAAGTTCACGTTCTTTACCAACACCAATTGGCTCATTTTTGCGTTCGACCAATCCCGAATCTGTAGTAATTTCTCCAGCAATTATTGTATTTGGCTCTGGGATGTTGACAGTAGCCACATCATTAGCAATATCTGTATCTAAAAAAGTAAAATTGGCAGCAATTGGTTCATTGACGAGCCAATTCTCTTCAGTTCGCTCCGATTGTAAATCATCTGTTGATATTA
This sequence comes from aff. Roholtiella sp. LEGE 12411, assembly GCF_015206995.1. Classification (GTDB taxonomy): domain Bacteria; phylum Cyanobacteriota; class Cyanobacteriia; order Cyanobacteriales; family Nostocaceae; genus Komarekiella. The sequence goes on from NZ_JADEXR010000078.1 coordinate 18,898, forward strand.
CTTCTATATTGTGGAGACTGGTGTCAGTTACATCTGTGGCGAGTGGCTCAGATTGAGTGTATGTATTTGCCACTCCACCAAATTCAATGTCTGTAGGTAGGTTATCCAGTTGATCTGTCAGTACTAAAGCTTGCGATCGCCGCCATGCTTCTAGTGCTAATTGGGCAATTTCGGGAATGCGATCGCAGGTTACTGCTTCTAAGTGCTGCGTTACTGACTCACACAACTGGGTAAAAGCTGGTAATTGGAGCATTTCCCCCAAACCGCCTAATTCAGTTGCCATGATCACAACTTCTTCGTGTAAACCAGGCTGTCCGCTATCTGCTAACACAGATTCTAGGCGCTGTAAACATCCTTCTACTTCTGTTTCAAATAACAAGGGAATAATATCTTGCCCGTCTTCTGGTGAGAGCATGGTCGTGGCGTCTTCAGGGGTGGGGTCGCCCAGGCGATCGTGCAGCTCATCAAAAATCGGGTAACAAAAGGTTGCCAACCACTGTTCTTCAACAGAATTTCCTTCTGAGAGTAATTCCACTATTTGACGCAGCCAGTCAACTCCAGATAGCAATAAACTTTGCAACTGAGTATCAATTTCTAGGGAATTTTTTCGGGTTTTTAAAACTTTAAAAGAATCTTCCAAACGGTGAGCTAAATCACTGAGCGCCCGAAATCCCATCATCCCCGCGCCACCCTTAATGGAGTGAGCGGCTCGGAGTGCAGCATTGATTTTATCCAAATCGATGCGGTTACTGGTGTCGATTTCCAGTAATACCCCTTCCAGCGTATTCAAGTAATCAGTTGCTTCTTCCAGAAATTGCATCTGGATTTCTAATTCTTTGTCCTGTGACATTATTTTTGTCCTTAGTCATTGGTCATTAGTCATTGGTCATTAGTCATTGGTCATTGGTCACTAGCAAATAACAAAGGACAAAGGACAAAAGACAAATGACAAATAACTTACTTAACTGACTTTAAATGTACCAACGGTCTCCTGCAATTCTTGAGAAATCTCGACAGTTTGTTGCAGAGATTCAGAAACCTGGCGGGAAGAATCGCTAGTGCGTTTTGATACAGCAGCAAGGTCTTTCATCAATTGTCTGACAGTTTGAGATGTTTGTACTTGAGATGTTGTCGCAGTGGAAATCGACTGTGCTAAAGAGTCAATTTGACGTGATACATCCAAAATTTGACCTAGATTTTGCTTAGCCTCCTCCACAATTCGTGTACCTTCCACCACTTGAGTAGTACCTAGTTCCATTGCTTGCACCACTTCACTGGTTTCTCGTTGGATATTACCAACAATTAGTTCAATTTCTTGGGTTGCGGCTGCACTTCTGACTGCTAGTTCACCGACTTCTTCAGCAACTACAGCAAAACCTTGACCTTCTTCACCCGCACGCGCTGCTTCAATACCGGCGTTGATGGCGAGCAAGTTGGTTTGGATGGCGATTTGGTTAATCAACGACACCACGCGGGAAATTTGTTGAGAAGATTCTCCCAAACGTTTGACTTTCTTGGCAGTTTCACCAATGGTTTCCCTTAGAGACAGGATGTTTTGTACTGTCAAATCCATTGCATGTCCACTTTTGGTGGCAGTTTGGGTAGCATGATTAGCAATAGTAGCAGCTTGCTGAGCGTTTTCGGCTACGACTTGCATAGACTGCGTCATTTGGTCAACAGCATCTAGAGTATGATTGATTTCCGCAGCTTGTGTGAGTGCTTCCTCTGCTAGTTGGCGGATGGCTACTTCGTTAGAGCCAACTGCACTATTCACCTGGGTAGCAGCTTGTTTAACTTGGGTAACAATATCTCGGAGATTTTCGACAATGGAGTTAAAAAAGTCGGCAACAGTGCCTATTTCTCCAGATGTTACATCTGCACGCACTGTTAGGTCGCCCCTAGCTGCACCTTCTACATCATTGAGCAGTTCTAAAAGTTGTTGTTGCAGTGCTTCTTTTTGTTGGCGTTCTTCATCAGAGCCTTGTTCTGCAATTGTCTTTGCTTGTTCTATTTTTTCAAGCAGTTTGGCTTGTTCTAAGGCATAGCTAACTTGAGTTGCTATCTGTTGAAACAAGTCAATTTCTGGCTGTTCCCAAACTCTATAAGTCTCGCAATGATGAGCAATTAGTAAGCCGAGGAGTTGCTCTTGGACAAAAATTGGTATGCTCAAAATACCTTTGACGGCAAATTTATCCAACTGTTGGATGTAACTATCGGCATTTTTCAAGCTTTGGTCTTGATGAATATTAGCTATCGCCTGCACCCGAATATCTTGATCAGTTTCTGCATAGCGTTCAGGGTAATAGGGGTCGTTGATTTGCACTCCAAGCATTTTCGCCCAACTACCAGTTACTGATTCCGCAACGACGATACCATCCCAAGTTTCTGAATTCAAGTTATAAATGACTACTCGGTCTGTATTCAGCGCTTGTTGAACTTCTTTGACTGCTGCTTGATAAATATCTTCGGTTTTAAGAATTCTCCGAATTCGTAGGGTAATATCTGCTAGTAATTTGGCCCCTTCAATATCTAGTTCTTGTTCTTTGACTAAAACCTGCAATTGTTCGGCCGTCTGGTTAATCTTTGCACTCAATACTCCTAATTCATCTTCTCTTTCGTTGTCCAGACGGGTATTGAATTTACCTTTACCTAACTCTGTCAATGCGGTAGTCGCATTGAGAATTGACTTGGTGGTAGGCTTGGCTAACCAAGATGCGATCGCTCCCACAATCAAGGCTGTTAATACTGTCCCGATCGCAATAATCCACAATAATTGTCTTTGAGGATCACATGCAATTGCTGTATCTGTAGATAAGAGCACTTGCCAGTTTAAATCTGGCAAGCCATCGAGCTTTCTGAATGGCACATAGCTGACTAATTCTTGCTTGTTGTAAGTTTTTGGAACTGCTGTGAAACTAGCTACTTCTTTTGCTGCTAGCAGTTTAGCTATGGGATACTCAGCTTTTGCTTCTTTACCCAATAACTGCTTTTGTGAACTCAGAAAAACTTTTCCCGAAGCATCAACCAGAGAGTATTGATGTTCACTGCTTGCGTAATTTTCAATTACCTCGTTTAAAGATTTTAAGGGCATACGCGCTCTCACCACGCCGATGTTTTGGCCTGTAACTTTATCTTTAACGGGTGCAGCTATGTAAATGCTCATGACGCCTGTACTTTTTGAAGCTTCGGCTTTACTGATGACAGTAGCGTCTTTTTGCAGAGCATTTTGAAAATAATTACGGTCTTTGTGATTGTCTAAAGGTTTGCCTGTTGATTGGACAATCGAGTTGCCTTGGAGATCAAAAAAGGCAACACTATCATAGACTTTGTACGCTTTAACAATCTCATCTAGAACTGTTTGCTTTTCTTGAGAGGTTATGATAACACTAGCTTGGCGATTTGTCAAGAATGGCGAATTCGAGAGTACTTCAATATCTCCATACCGTTCCAACATGAAACGGTTAATTTTATCGCTTAAGCCAGCAGCTTCTGTTTCTTGGAATTGAGTAATTTGCTTAGTAATCGATTTGTTGACACAACTGTAGGCGATCACGCCTATGCCCAACACTGGTAGTATACCGATTGCGATCGCTAAAATTGTCGCTTTCGTATCCAAGCTTAGCCTTTTGAAATAAGCACTTACCTGGTTGTGTGAAGAATTATTAGAAATTTCAGTAATAGGCTTATTCGTTAGTTGCACTCTATTATTAGTAATTTTTTGGGATGGAATCATCGATGCCCGATTTTGAGCATCAGCACTCTTAGCTGTGTCAGTTTTATTAAACATCAAGTATTTCCCCTAGGTATGTGAATAAGAACACTAAAAATCGTTCTTTTTTAGTAGTAGACCCTAATCACTGCGGAGAATAGAAGACTGCACAATCGCCTGTGCATCTAGTACTAATAATATTTCTTTCTGTTGCACAACACAGCCACGTAGATAAGGAACTAAACTGGATGCCACTTGTCCCACAGGAGAATGAACATCATCAGACATGAACTTAGTTGTACCTTTGATTTCTTGTACAACTAAGCCCAACAGCAGTGATTCCACTCGGATAACGATTGCATTATACTGCCGCAGCCTATTGTCTAGGGATTGTAAATTGAGCATCCTTGGCAGATCAATTACCCAAATTATGCGACTCCGCCAATTCATTAATCCTAATATACAGGCCGGCATATTTGGCATCGATGTTACAGATTCAACAGGCACAATAATCGCTTCTTGCGTATGCCTCATTGATAGAACAGCAGTAGTCTGTTGATTTAGCTGAAACTTAAGATAGCCATCTCCTGAATTATTGTCTGTACGTTTTGAGGAAGATATAATTTTTGAACTAGTCATTGATTCAAATTACCACTGATTTAATAGTATGCAGCAGATGAGCGCGGGTATAAGGTTTTGTTATATAGGCATCAGCACCTTGTTTCCTCGCCCAAAACCGATCAATCTCCTGATTTTTAGAACTGCAAATTACAATCGGCACTTTCTCAGTAATTGGATTTTTTCTCAAAGAGCGGCACAATTCAAATCCACTCATTTCAGGCATAACTACATCGGTAACAATCACATCGGGTTTTTGTGACGCAGCTTTTTCTAGAGCTTCTTTTGCACCACCAGCTTTAATTACGTTGTAACCACTCTCTTTGAGATAATGGCTCATTAGTTCCAATTCGCTGGGAGAATCTTCTACAATCAGAATTGTGCCAAGTAAAATTAGGCTCACTACTAAATCTCCTAAAAAATAACTTAAGGCTAATTAAATTTAGTTATGTTTATTTGCTGTTACTAAATTAACCAATGTGCTTAAAAACCATTTTTAGCAAATCTGATTGTGTAAAAGGTTTAGTTAAATAGCCTGATGATCTGACCATCTTAGCTTTTGCTCTGTCGATAAACCCTGTTCTGCCAGTTACCATAATAATGGGTGTATTCTTGAAAGCTGAATGTTTTCGTAATAGAGAACATAGCTCATAGCCATCTAAACTTGGCATTTCAACATCTAGCAAAATCAAGTCTGGCTTGCTGCGGAGAATTTGCATTAAAGCTTTGACTGGATCATTGATCATCACCACTGAAAACGTGGTTTCATCCAAAAAATGTTTGATGGAATTCAAGACTGTTTGACTATCATCAATGCAGGCAATTGTATATAGGTTTTTGCCAACAGATGTCTGAGTAGTTTTATTATTCCTATTCTCAGCAATATCAAAATTAATTTTTTTCGGCAATTGTTGTCCAAGTTTTATTTGCAGTTGTGGCTGAACTTGAGGTGACTGCGTTGTGGGCAAAACTTGGAAACCAGCAGGAACTGATGACTGGATATTTTGCCGATTTCGTAACTGCTTTTGACAATGTTCGACTAGTAAACGCAAATCCAGACGACAGAATTTTGGTAGTTCATCTAAGGAGTCTTCAGGATTAAATTCATAGCTCCCTTCTTTTAAGCACAAAAATGACTCCAGCACTTCTTTCGCCAATTCGTCTATCAGGTTTCCTGCTTGCGTAGAGGCAATATAGTTTTGCTTTACTAACCAGCAAATAGCTTTATAGTCTGCATTAGGTATCAATTGATGTTCATTATTCGCTTCAAATGTCAGACGCATTTGTACGCGAGTAGCGCTGTTGAGGGCGGGAATTTGCTGACTCAAGCGTCGCAAGTGACTATCAAGCCGCTCAAACAGTTTATCTGAATAGGAGGCATAAGTAAGTTTACCGTCCTCTAGATAGATTGACCAAGAAACTATCCCGGTAAATACCCGTAAGCAACCTGTAGCATGTCGGCTGGTTAGTTGTGCCAACAGAGATAGCGGATGTAGTTTCTGGAACAACCTGTAGCTACCTATAGGAGTTGTACTCATTTTACTTCAGCTAAATTCGATACGTGTAAGCTAAATTTGTGCAGTAGCTTCTTCCACAATTTAAATTAAATATAAAGTCAAACTTTTGTATCATAACATACATAAGTCTATATCTAGTTTTGTGGTAGAATTCTGCGGCAGAATTATTTTCAGATTTTCAAATCTCAGTCAACTCATAAGTTGCTGTTATTTTTCTTACTCTTACCAGGATTAATAGACATCTTTAGAGAATAAGACACAAAAATGTCAAGACTAGATGAAGCCACTTTCCATTGAGTGACCCCAATCTGACCACAGGAATAATACTGATTTTATTGGCAGTAATATGGTTAAGCCTCAGTATTGACACGTAGGCAAACACTGGGACTTAACTGAGATAAGCTCTGAAACTATATAAGTAAAATTGCTCATAATATATGATTATGATTTTTTATAATAAAATTCTAGGACTTACGCACTGTACAAATGCATCGTGATGTGAATTAACTAAAAATGGTTTTTAACCTTGCTCCATATTTGGTATTTCTTGTCAATGCGTAAGTCCTATATTTATACTATTGCAAAATGCCTAAGTACCGCTGAAATTAACACTTTGCTCTTTCAGCATATTTGTGTATTTTATTTAGTTTGGTACTGAAGGTTAAAAGCATTGGGCACTGCTTAATTTCCATACCTTGTAAAATCAGTTTGTACAAGACTTTTTAGTAAGTTCTGAACTATGCCCATTTATGCACATTGTTTGATGCCAGCCTAGGGGCATAAATCCTAAGTTTTTTACGCCCAGCTAGGAGATGGCTATTTTTCAAAAGTGCGGATGAAAGGACTTGAACCTTCACTCCTTTCGGAACTAGAACCTAAATCTAGCGCGTCTGCCAATTCCGCCACATCCGCATCAATATCTCATACTATCACAACAAATTATTTATGGGAAGGGGCAATGGGAAAACAAGGAGAAATTCTTAAAGAAGTCTCTTCCTTGTCTATCTTGTCTCTGTATCAATGCCCCATGCCCAATGCTTACATAACTGCTATGCGAGGCAGACGATGCTTGAAACCACAGAGAATTTCCCAAGAGATAGTATTTAATTGTTCAGCCCAATCATCCGCTGAGATTTGTTCGTTTCCCTGTTCTCCTAATAAGGTGACAACTTCTCCTTCTTGGACATTAGGTATGGCACTCACATCCAGCATTAACTGATCCATTGTAATTGTGCCGATCTGCGATACACGCTGACCACGAATTAACACCTGCATTTTGTTGGAGAGGTTTCGGGGAACACCATCAGCGTAACCAATTCCCACGACGGCAAGACGAAGTTCGCGCGGGGCAATAAATTGATGCCCATAGCTAACAGCAGTTCCTGGGGAAATTGTTTTTACCTGAGTGACTCGTGCATTAAGTTGTAAAACTGGCTTCAGGTTGATCGCATTTTGTAAATGAGGCGCTGGGTAGAGTCCGTAAATGGCTAAACCTGCTCGGACAATATCGTAGTGTAATGCTGGATCTGTGAGGGCAGCAGCCGAGTTTGCTAGGTGCAAACAGGGTGGTTGTATTCCCATTGCTTTGATGTGAGCGATCGCTTCCTCAAATCGTCTATGCTGTTCTTTCATAACTGTGGTGTCAGGACTATCTGCTGTTGCCAAATGAGAATAAATACTGGCAATAGAAAGATGTGGTAATCGCTGCACCAATTGCACAAACTCACCCGCTTGCTGCCAGTTAGTTCCCAACCTAGACATTCCCGTGTCTAATTTAATGTGTACGGGTACGGGTGAACCATAGTTCATTTCTTCTAAGATGTTGGAAAATACCAGCGCTTGTTTGGGGCTGCACAGTGTTGGCTGAAGTTTCCAGTGAGCGATCGCATGAATTTGCTCTGGTGTGTGAGTTGCCCCTAAAATTACAATCGGAGCTTTAATTCCACCTTCTCGCAATTGAATAGCCTCTGGAACTGTAGCGACTCCTAGCCAACTTGCCCCAGATTGTAGTACCGTTTGGGCAACTGTTACGGCTCCATGTCCATAAGCATCAGCTTTCACCACTGCCATCAGCTGAGTACGCGGCGATAAAAACTGTACCAGCTGCTGTACATTGTACGACAACGCCCCCAAATCAATTTCTACCCAAGCTCGTTGCGAGAACCACGCGTAGGTATCGCATTGCTGATTAGAAACTACATCAGAGGTTTGCTTGCTGCTTAACATTTTCACTGACTCCTATGACACCACTAGCTAAACATCCAGACTATCTATTCACGCTCCTAGAAGCGATATCAGATTAAACAGGAAGTTTACCGTTCATCCGGGATTTGATACAAGATGCTTATAGCGGTTTTTAGTTATGGGACTTACGCACACTCTACGAATTCTCGGCGTTCTTCTCTACCAGACGCTGCGCGTTCACGTAGTGTCTCGTAGAGAAGGCGTCTTGGCGGTTCGATAAATTAAGCTTTTTGGCAACTTTTGCGTAAGTCCTGTTCCAAATTTAACTAATTCGGCGGAATTCCCCGTCCCTCTACAGGGCGGGGATGGATAGCCGGGTGATGACGAAAACACCTCCGACTAATATCAACCGCAGGTTGATAAGGAAGTGGGGTGTTTGAGGAATCACCAATTATTGTATTTTAGTGCTTTATCACAATATATGTTTATGGTAGAGTAAGCACATCAAGGAGGTGATGCTGAGTGTTACACAAGGTTGTACAAGTCCGTTTATATCC
>NZ_JADEXR010000079.1 GCF_015206995.1 aff. Roholtiella sp. LEGE 12411
TAGAACGGTATATCAATGATCCTCATCATGGGTGAGAATATTGGAGGCGAATAAATTCGCACTCCTTCGGTTTTCCCCTTCGGTCTGAAGACGCGAAGCTCCCAACCTTCCCGCTATCCCCTGGTGGTTCGTTTACCTCAAAACCAAACCTAAACCATGAAAAAGCTAATCAACAAACCAGAAAACTTTGTGCGAGAAAGCCTAGAAGGTATGGCCGCGGCTCATTCTGATTTAATCAAGGTTAACTATGATCCTACCTTTATCTATCGAGCCACTGCACCTATACCGGGAAAAGTAGCAATTATTTCTGGTGGTGGTAGCGGTCACGAACCGATGCACGTTGGTTTTGTAGGCACAGGAATGCTGGATGCTGCTTGTCCTGGCGAAGTTTTCACCTCACCTACCCCTGACCAAATACTGGAAGCAGCTAAGCAGGTAGATGGCGGTGCTGGTATCCTTTATATCGTCAAAAATTACGGCGGCGATGTCATGAATTTTGAGATGGCAACGGAGTTAGCCCGTGCTGAAGGCGTCCGGGTGTTAAATATTTTGATTGATGACGATGTGGCGGTGAAGGACAGCCTTTATACACAAGGACGTCGGGGTGTAGGAACAACAATACTGGCGGAAAAAATTTGTGGGGCAGCAGCAGAGCAGGGGTATGATTTAACACAAATAGCAGATTTATGCCGTCGAGTGAATCTACATGGGCGGAGTATGGGAATTGCCCTGACCTCATGTACAGTGCCAGCTAAAGGCTCGCCGACATTTGAATTGAGCGATCGCGAAATTGAATTGGGTATCGGTATTCACGGTGAGCCGGGAAGGGAACGCACAGATATAAAATCCGTGGATGAGGTTACAGAGATTTTAACGCGCTCAATAATCGAGGATGCAGCCTATAGCCGTACACTGCGCGAGTGGGATGAAAATAAAGGAGAATGGGTGGATGTGGAACTGATTAATCCACCATTAGAAAAAGGCGATCGCCTGCTAGCTTTTGTTAATAGTATGGGTGGAACTCCCCTTTCTGAACTGTATCTTGTCTACCGCAAACTGGCGCAAATCTGCGAACAGCAGGGATTACAAATTGTGCGAAACTTGATTGGCCCTTATATCACATCTCTGGAAATGCAAGGTTGCTCAATTACCCTACTGAAGTTGGATGATGAGATGATCCGGCTGTGGGATGCACCAGTAAAAACGCCGAGTTGGCGTTGGGGAATTTGATATGGTAAATCAGGCGCATATATTACAATGGTTGCAGGTATTTGCAACCAAGATAGAGCAGAATAAAGAATATTTGACTGAATTGGATGCTGCTATCGGTGATGCTGATCATGGGATTAATATGGATCGCGGTTTTAAAAAGGTGAGCAGTCAGTTACCGAGTTTTGCAGATCAACAAGACATCGGCAGCATTTTGAAGACAGTCAGCATGACCTTGATTTCTTCTATTGGTGGTGCTAGTGGCCCTCTTTATGGCACTTGGTTTCTGCGAGCAAGTACAGCAGTAGCAGGTAAACAGGAATTGACACAGCAGGATGTGCTAGAACTACTCCAGGCTGGGTTAGACGGCGTACTAGGGCGTGGCAAAGCCCAACTAGGAGACAAGACAATGGTGGATGTGCTGTCTCCATCTGTGGCGGCTTTTAGGCAAGCTGTAGGAAAAGGTAAGACAACGCTGGAAGCTTTGAAGACGGCTGTTACAGCCGCTGAACAGGGATTACATGACACCATCCCGATGTTGGCAAAAAAAGGACGAGCCAGCTATCTTGGCGATCGCAGTATTGGTCATCAAGATCCAGGGGGAACTTCTGCTTATTTAATGTTGAAGAGTTTTTTGGAAGTGCTGGAAGCCTAGCTACTTACAATTCGCTTTTAGGTTTTTCTGTGGTGTCGGGACTTTCTGGAGTTAGAAATTTGTCAGTATTAAAGAATTCCCGTTGAGAATTATCTTGGTTATCTACTTTAGGTAATTCCTGTTGAGAATTATCCTGATTTGCTTTATTTTCTACTTTAGGAAGTGCCTGTTTAACTAGATTTACAGCGGCTTGTTTAAACAGTGGTTCTAATTTATTTCGCCAGTATTGAGTATTAGGTAACTTTTCTGGATGGTTTTTATAATCCAAGACTTTATCCCATTGACCTTGATCAATTGCTGTATTGATATCATTAGATAAAGCTTCGGCTTTAGCCCAATCTTCCTGCCACTGGCTAATCATTTTGCCTGTTTCTTTGATATTAGAAACCGTATTTGCCGGAATAGACTTAAGCATTGCGATCGCACCTTGCAAGTCTCCAGATTCATACTTCTGTCTTGCTTGTTCTATAATTTTGGTACTGTTAACGTTAGGCTGTGATTGCTCTGATGTCTCAGAGTCAGAAATTGACCTGTCCAATTTTTCTGGTAATGGCGTTGCTACATCACGAGATTTTGGTTTTGGCTTGGGAATTGGTCGAGTCGCAATTAGAGTACTATCATCTACTGTCTTAATTGCAATCCCTTTGTCGCGTAGACAAGAAACCCATTGCTCATTATTGGCTATCACATCCGAGTGTGCCCAAGCTAAACGCCCAGAATTACCAGAATTAACTTTAACTTCTATCCATCCTCGTTTAGTCCGTTTGCCAGTCACCTCAAACTTGGCATCTTGAGCAACAGTTCGCACAATATTGTCAGAATTAATTGAACTAGGTTCAGAACGGATATTGGAGTTTTCCACAACAACAGCTAAGCAATTTTTGGCTGAGGTGGCATCATTACCCGTAAAATTGGTAGCTAAGTTTTTCACATTTGGATACACATTTGCTACTAAAGCGGCTGCACCACCTGCCAATAATACGCCAATTAATAGCGGCCATGGGTCGGGTGAATCTTTGCGGACAGCTTTAGCAGGTATGGGATTTGCTGGTGCAACTGCGACAGTTTGCTGACGAGATACTTGAGGTAAAGATTTGGTTGCTTGGTAGCTCGAATTTGTGGCGGATGCTTGAGGTATAGAAAGTGCAGGCACAGGATTAATCACGTCTTGAGATGCTTGCAGTGCTTCCGTTGCATTTTGGTAGCGGTCTTTGAAGTGATAACGCACCATCTTTGTTAACACTGCTGCTAAACGGTAGTTTACAGGTACTAAATGCTGCCAGAGGATTTCACCTGTCTCAGGATCTTCTTGCAATTCTGTTGCCGATAATCCTGTTAATGCTTGAATCGCAATGATCCCAAGAGAATAGATATCACTGTTGGGGCGGGGTTTGCCTTGTCCTTGTTCCGTAGGCATATAGCCAGGAGTGCCAATAACTACTGTGGCAGTAGGTTGTCCACTAGGTGCAACTATTGATGTACGCAATTGCTTCACTGCGCCAAAGTCTACTAAAACAAATTTCTGATCACAGGCGCGACGGATGATATTATCTGGTTTGATGTCGCGGTGAATCACGCCTTGGCGGTGGACAAAATCTAGAATGCCCAGAACTTCTTGCAACAGTTGAATTACCTGGCTTTCACTCCAACGCCTACCAGGTATAAGTTCCTCAGTTAGGGTATGTCCTTCAATATATTCTTGAACTAAATAGAATTCCTGATTTTCGTCAAAGTAAGCCAGCAGCCTGGGTATCTGATCGTGGTTTCCCAGATGTTCTAAGGATTCGGCTTCACTGTTGAACAGACGCTTAGCAGTTTCAAAAACTCTGGGGTCGGAGCTTGCGGGTTTAAGATGCTTGACAACACAGATAGGATTACCTGGTCGCCTAGTATCTTGGGCAATGTAAGTTTGACCAAATCCTCCAGTCGCGAGGACTCGAATTACCTGGTAACGATGGTCTAGTAGCTTGCCTATCATATTTCTCTCCCCAGAGTTATTACCTAATTTTCCAGCTGGTAATAAATATCTCCAAATTTTCTTCAATGAAATCCGCTATCTTGAGAAAAGATTTAGATTAAAAACGCAGCTTTTTAATAAACGCAGACTATTTATTTTTCTTTTAGTGCCCCTGTTTATTACCAATGCCACCCAGAATAACCAACCCAGTTGCATGGCAGCAGGCTGAAATCCTCATGCAACCTGCTTTCATTCGCGTTGTCGATAATCTTCGCAAGCTACTTGATGCATCTACCTGGACGGGAACCTATCACGATGTACTAATTTGGCCGCCTAACACCACTGATGAGCTAAAAGCATTGGTAACTAGTCTGTTGCAAGAGATGGAAACTGCAACACCAGAAGAAGCAAATGAAATCAAAGAGACTCTTGCTCGTCTGCCAATGCCCCATCCAGGATATCATTTACGTTTGCAGCGTCAAGGGCAAGAGGTCAGTATCGATTTGTGGGAACTGTGTTATCAAGTGTGTTTTCTTGAGTACGGCCCAGATAATGAAGCAGTTAATATTGATACTGGTTTAATGGATGAGTTTGGTGAAGTGGATTGGCAGCATTTGGATGCTAAGGCTAAGGAGTTAGTTGAGCAGGCGTTTGCCAGTTTACCAGAGAGTTAATAAGTGCTGTTAGCGCTAGCGGGGCGTTTAGCCCGTGCTGAGTTGGAGAGTATACAGCAATGTCCGCAGAATAGAATTCTGAAGCTACATGAACGAAGCCCACTTCCGTGGGCTTTGAGGTAAAAGAGGCGATCGCTTTTTTAACTAATCAAAAGATTGGCGTCAGTGATTGCACTGCTACGATAAGGTGCGATCGCACCCAGGGCAAACGCATCTAAATATTGACAAAGTGGTAAGTAGAGGTGCAGTCATAATAGTACAAATTAACTACCAGAAAATTTAAGTGAGCGATCGCTAGTTAGTGTATTCTCATTGTCAAAGTAGAATGAAGTCAGAGGCTGTGAAACTCAAACCGAAAATCACCATTGCTGACCACTTTGCGGTGATAGAAGATCCACGGTAAGGATTCAGGTCTAGCAGTGGGGAATGAGCGAAGGCATAGCTAAGTTACAAGAATGGGCAGTTATGGCTTCACGGAAAAATGCCATTGCGGAACGAGGTTGAAAGCGACAGGTTTGAATCACACTTAGTCTGTTGAGCTTGGACAGAACAACCATTGTAAACGCTGAAATCATCTGAGCTTAAGACTCCAGCGAACTCTTTACCCAGCATGGTTTCAAGTTCCGCACGCCCCCTAGTATCGGCGGCATGAAATAAACAGAATCCTTCTCCACTGGCTGTCCATAGCCATTCTTTCACTCCCATCACACACCAAGGGGTTTCGTCTACATGAACATTTGGTTGAAGTGGTGCCCATTCCCATAAACCCTCAACTGCTGACTCTACCGCCATAGCTACTCGTTGATTCGTTTTTTGGAGCGTTCCCGTGCCAATTTCAATTTCCCCCAGTTCCCACAATAGTTCCTGAAGCTTGGCGTAGGATAGATGGCCATAATTGCCCAGCCAGACCAATAATGCTTGGAGGTTAACACTCAAGTCTTGTCCCGGAACTATTCCGTCTGGACTCTCTCCTTGCACCATCGCACCACATTCGAGACATTTACACGCTCCCGATTTGGTATAAGATGCGTTCGCCCTGGTTTAGGGGGCAGGGCAAACGCATCTAAAGTACTTAGGTTCCCAATTTGTTTTGATTGTTTCAAGGCTCATCCTTTTATAATCCTTATTTGGCATGGCTTTGAGACAAGGTTGTCACCCCCTCAGGGTGCAAGTATGCCAAAGTTTGAAGCGGAGTTCAACTCCGCTTCAACTTATTTTCTCAATGACAAATGACGACCCCTAAAAGTACGTAACAGCTTACGGGAATAACCGACTTGTTGGGTTCATGGCATCAACATCGATTAGGGTAAGCTTAGGTTGCCCCCCTACAATAGTTACCACATACACAGACCCGGCTTTTCTAGCACGTAAAGTAAGGGTGCCGAGTTTGTTATCGATGTTTACCCGAATATCGCGGTCTTCGCCTACGTTCGCCCATGCGGTAACTAACCAACGGTTTTCGTTGCGAATTTTGCGTGCAAGAACCCGGGCCGTTGGGATAGTGATGGGGCCAAATACACCAGATGCCTGTGCTGTTTCACCTTCTACAGGAAACTCCATCGCAGGTAATGACTTGGTGTCAGCTTTACCTGAATAGGGATGTTGATTCGGGCCAGGTAGAAGATCGCCGTTACGCAGATACTCTTCAAGATGCGAAAATAGCGCATGTGCTTGACCTTGCATCGCCACTTGATTAATCACTGTGGGTGTTTTGGTGCCTACTGGCTTGTTATAGCGGAGTGCTTCCCAAATGGGGCCACTGCACACGAAATACCCAGATGCAGAACCAATCGCTCCAGCGGTGTAGTACTCCTTCATCATACCGAGAAACCGATCAGGGTCAGAGATTGGTTGACCATCCCATCCCTCCCAGCCTGCGCTGACCCAAGGATAGACAAACTTTTGCCCAAGACTGATAGCTCCAGAGATGTTGTTGAGTGCTTGGGTTAACGCATCCAACGGTACCATGCTGCCCGAATGTACACCACTCCATCCAGAGTTGTGGAAGCTGTAGTACATCTCTGGCGCGGCGTAATCGGAAACAATCGGTTGACCAGAAGCGTTTAGAAAGTACTCGTACAAAAACATCCATGACTTCCAGCCAGACCATCGACCACGTTCAACACCATATTGCTCCTGATACCACGAATATAATGGGCGAGTCTGTAAGTAACTAAACATGGTTTGTTTGAGCACCCCCTCTTGCCGAGCTTTGTTGCGGGAGATATAGGCGTACCAATCGTTGAGTCCAGATTTATTAAAGTCCGCTACTACCTTGGGGTCTTGCAACAAGTATTTAGTACCCTGATCAGCAAGCAGCCACAGCCCATACTCGCCGCCGTTTGTAAGGATCTCAATCGGCTGTCCAGCGGTTTTTTCCAAGGCACCTAACCACGGGCCAATAAAATTACCGATAATCTGGAACGTCTCATCTGGAGCCGCAGGACTGACAATTGGCTTTCCACCGTTGAGAATAATATTTCCTGCGGCGTCACGCAGCCAGGTGCTTTGCGGTAGTTTTGGAAGTTCAGCATGGCGTCCATCGTAGTTATCAAAATAGGCGTATAAAGAGCCTATTCCTGATGCAAGGCGATAGCGCTTGGGGTTGGCCTGTATGAGCTTAACCCACGAATTTTGACTTGTGCCATAGTCTGATCCGTATTTCAAATAGGTTACATCTCCTGCCCCTATGTGCAGTGCATACCCCCAATAGTTTGCAAGCTCTAAGGCGTTATCGTCACCTACCCCGCAGTTCGCATGGGTTAAGGGTAAGAGGGTATGACCTTTCTTAAATACAGGTCTGTTCATAGCCCTCAGATGATCGAAAGGGGTGGATTGATTGTTAATCACCACGGGGTTTGCGTTGACTGTAACAGTCACATCATCGCTGCTACTTTCGCCAGTACTAGAGACAGATGTGAGTCGTAATACATAGCTGCCGGGTTTATCGACAATGATGGTGGTTTTTGCAGACCCGGTGCTTTTGAACACGGCCTGCATAGGGCCGCTCAGTTGTGTCCATTTAGCTGTGCCGCCTTGTACGGTACCAGTCAAGGTTACACGCGTATCAGGGAGTGTCACTGTCTTGTCTGTGCCCGCCTGTGCTAATAGCGTGACAAGGGATATATTACCGACGCGATGATACGGATTGTTTTGTGCTTGCAATGAGGTTGCTAAGGAAGAAGACAACCCGATATTGAAAAGAATAACGAACAACGATCGCCAGTATTTACCAAAAAACATAGCTTAATGTACAGATTTCCTGAGTGAAAATCCCACTATATATCTCTAGAGAGATGAAACTAGTTAGGATGCTTGTTAGCTATGCAAGACTTTATCACAACTTCATTAATGGCCTTATCACAACTTCATTAATGGCCTTTGTAAAGAAGCAATCTGTAGTTAAACCATTCATAGTCAAGGATTTTAAGCCTCTTTGAGCTACAGTCAAGCGATCGCTCCATAAGTCGTGAGAGAGTGACCAATTGAGAGCCAGGTTTTATTGATCGAGGTAGTATCTCTGAAAATTACAAACCTCATAAGCGATAAGGTTTCCGAGGTTAAATATTTTGCAGTTTTATGCGTCGTTATAGATGAATATTTTGGCGCTTACAACAGAGAAATCGGAATTAACGCGATCGCATTTAAACCCTAATATTATTTAATATTTCGCTACATTACTTAGGATTAAAGAGGAATCGGGAAATTACTGCCTCCTGCCTTCTTTATTCCTGCTGTTGTCGCCGTTCCTCAATTTCTTGTGCAGAAATCATACTATTGACTTTCTCTATGTCTGCCATTATCAAAATTGCTCCCTCTACCTGAATGCCGAGGAGGGGAGTAATTGCCAGGTAACATTTTATTTGTCTACCCCGACGATTAGTGGCATCGAAGATCATTTCTTGAAACTGCTTTTTCTTGGACAGGGATTCACAAAGTGGCGATCGCAATTGCTCAACGGGCAATCCAATATCTAAATTGAAGATAGACTTTCCTAAAACTTCTTCAGTCCGTAAACCCCATAATTCCTCTGCCATATAATTCCAAATCAAGATATTAAAACTGTTGTCAAGCACTACTATTCCGGTTTGGAGGCTTCTAAGAATGGAGATGAGGAAAAGATTTGTGCGGTTTAGTTCTGTAGTGCGCTGCGAGAGTTCATTATTGATTGTTTGTAATTCTTCATTCGTAGATTGGAGTTCTTCATTCATTGTTTCCAATTCTTCATTGGTAGACTGAAGTTCTTCATTAGTAGTTTCTAATTCTTCATTAGTAGATTGCAGTTCTTCATTAGTAGTTTCTAATTCTTCATTAGTAGATTGTAGTTCTTCATTTGTGGTTTCTAGTTCTTGTCTAGAGCGTTGCAGTGCTTCTTGGAGTTGAACATAACGGGTGATATCATGAAAAGCAATACTGACACCTAAATAACTATTGTCGGTGTCTTGTAAAGGCATAATCCGCACATCTAAATATTGCGTTTCGCCATTAGACAAATAGCGCTCTACATTGGTCAAATTAATGGTGCGGCGTTCAGCATAAGCTCGTTCAATTAGCGATCGCAACTCCAGCGGTCGATAGGAAAGTTCCAGATCCTGGAAGGGACGCCCTAAATCTTTGGCTGAAAGAGTAAACAAACTTCGCGCCTGCTCGTTCACCATCATAAGAGCACCATTAATGTCAATAACTATTTGGGCCAGCGGTGCTGTATCAAAACTTACGTCTCGTAGGCGTAGATGTCGAGACAAACGGTCGCTAGATTCGTCATCTACTGAATTTGCCATAACTAAGAGGCGATCGCGTATATTTGCTGACGATACCTTAGTAAATATTCGGTTTTTCAAATCTAGTGGGGTAAACAGACTCGAATGCATCAACAGCATCTCTGCTTTCCCCAAAAACAGATAACCCCCATCATTAAGCGCAAAATTAAACCGAGCCATGATTCGACCCTGAGCCTCTGAGTTGAAATACATCAGTGTATTGCGGCTAACTAACAGGTCTAAGCGGGAAATTGGCGCATCCTGAAGTAAGTCATGGCGACCAAAAATTACTGAGCGGCGCAGGTCTTGACGAAATACATAGCGGTTGCCTACAATTTCAAAATATTTATGCCGCAGTTCATCTGACAACGCCTGGACATCTTTAGCTGAATATGCAGCTTGGCGAGCCTGGTTAAGAGCATCTTCATCTACATCTGTAGCGTAAATTTTCACCCGTTGGCGAAATTCTTCGGCTCCTAAAATTTCAGCCATCAGTATTGCCAATGTATAAGCCTCTTCCCCAGAGGCACAGCCAGCACTCCAGATGCGGATCTGGTCAGAATTTTGTTTATCTCTAACTATACTGGGCAGTACATGCTCTGCGAGGTATTCCCAAGCTGAGGAATCCCGAAAAAAGTCGGTGACGTTAATTAAGATCGTATTGAAGAGATAATTGAATTCTTCTGGATAAACCTCTAGGTAATCCAGATAATCGCCAAAGCTCTCCATGCTCAATAACTGCATCCGCTTGCGTACCCGACGCATCAGAGTCGAACGCTTATAACCTGTGAAATCAAACCCCCGGTTCTGTCTGAGATAAATTAGTAGATTTTCAAAGTCAGGATCTCTTTCTGCCGAAGTCATAGGATGGGGGAGTGGAGGAGTGGAGGAGTGGAGGAGTGGAAGAGTGGAGAAGTGGAAGAGTGGAGAAGTGGAGGAGTGGAGGGCAAAAAAGAATTTTCCCCAATGCCCAATGCCCAATGCCCAATGCCCAATGCCCAATGCCCATAAAGCAGTATAAAAGGCAGCATTCGCCAATTGAGGTGGAAGATTGTTGGCATCTTCTGCCATTTTTGTCATGATTCTTTGGCTGTGATTCTCAGCCAAACTTTTTAGTTAAAAAAGCTTTGATAAATTTAAAATTATTTATTCTGACTTGCTACATAATTTATATCGTAATATTGGAATTTTTTCAATATTTACTGTTTAGCTAAAGAGTTAATTTTCCTGATCTAAGATATGTTTTGCTTGCAAAAGTTCCTGTTTATGTTCTTCAAGGACAGTTGGATATTTTAAATCGAGTTCTTGTAATTTTGTACAAATGATATCAGCAACTACTAAGCGTGTGAACCATTTGCGATCAGCAGGAATAATATACCAAGGTGCCCATTCAGTGCTAGTGTGATTAAAAACTTCTTCATAGGCATTCATATAATCATCCCAAAAAGCTCGCTCCTTAACATCGCTGGCTGAAAATTTCCAATGTTTGTCAGGGGATTCAATCCGCTTAAAAAAGCGTTTTTTTTGCTCAGATTTAGAGATATTGAGAAAAAATTTCAGAATAATTACACCGTTATTTACTAAATATTTTTCCAAGTTGTTGATCTCTTCAAAGCGCTGCTTCCATATCCGATTTCCATTAGGAATTTGGGGAAGTTGTTGCTTTTTAAGAATTTCTGGATGGATACGAGCTACCAGTACTTCTTCATAGTAAGAGCGGTTGAATATGCCAATTCGACCTCGTTCTGGCAGAGCTTTCATTGAGCGCCACAGGTAGTCATGGTCTAATTCTTCGGTACTGGGTTGCTTGAAACTAAACACCTGACATCCTTGTGGATTTACCCCGGACATGACGTGTTTAATTGTGCTATCTTTACCAGCAGCATCCATTGCCTGAAAAATAATCAGTAAAGCATAAGTATTTTGAGCATAGAGAATATTTTGGTGATTTGCTAATCTAACAATATCTGCCTGCAATTTAATTTGAGCATCAGTTTTTTCATGAAATTGAGTCTTATGAGCCGGGTCATAATTTTTTTGCAGAGAAATCCTTGAACCTGGCGGAACAATAAAAGTATCATGATTCATGTAAAATATAATAATCCGATTTGATTCGTGAACTGACTTGTAGAGACAGGGAATGGGGGATAGGGGATAGGGAATGGGAAATGGGAAAAAAGGGAGTTAAAGTTGTACGTAGTTATTTCAAAAATCAAATAGGAATTCTATAGCTCCGATATTGTGTTTATACTCAGCCATATTCCACGTATCTCAAACCAATTTTAGTCATGGAAGATACATTAACAGGGGTGTTGGAAAGTTATTGCTTCTCTAATCTAAATGTAGCCCGGTTATTATCAACATCGATGAAAGACCCAGTAATGGTTTGAGGGTCATCTAGTCTACCGACCAGAGCGGAATTATAAGTAATTGGTGTTCCTGGCTGTGCAGTCTGAATAATAGTGATGACTGGCTTGCCGCGATTAGGAGTAGAATAAGCGTCAATCAAAAATAGGGAGTTATTACCGATAGGTAAAATATATTTGCCTGCATTGCCTGTAATCTTTATTGTGCAACCACCTTGTATAGAACAAGTACTTCCTGGAAGATTTACTGTATAATTCCACGTCCCGTCTAAATTGGCAGGTAAGGGAGCAGTAGCAATTGACTCAGATGCATCCTGAGCAAAGACAATGCTGGAAGCTAACACAGTCATTGCGGAAACGGCGAGAAATTTACGTAAAAGCATGAAAGCACCTTGTTTAATAATTAATCTCTTAGCAAGTTAGTTACTATATGTATTTATACTAACTTCCTGCTTTAAATGATAACATGGCTCGTATGATTCGCACAATTTGATACATGTGTCAAGCTTCACATTTTAATGTGCTTTTTATAACTGTTAATCGGTAAAAATTGGTATCAAAGCTGTTAAGCAATCAGAGGATAATCACTTAAATCTGTCGCATGTCAATGGTTAGTTGTAGCGTAGGTTTGTTTATCCGTGTGAGTCACGAATATTAGTAGAGTTCAAGGATTATCTAATCATCCTCTTAAGAAATTGCAGGTGTTAGCAGAAGCGTTGTTGAATTTTTCAACTGTTTGTGATTTGGAAGCTTGGTTATATCAGCAAGCCGACGATAATCAGCAGCTACCCATGTAGATTTATCGCTTATATGACTTTCGTCGCTTGGGAATAGGACGCATCGCCTCACGGCCCCAAATAAACATCCCCGCAACGCCCAAGCTGACAAACCAAACGTATTGATACCAATATTGTTGTATTTGTTCGGACGTACTGAGTTCTGGATATAACGTGTTTAAGTAAAGCAACAGTACCAATATCATTAGCGCCCCAAAACCAATAAAGCTTAAGCCAACAAGAATTCTTGCAGGTCGCAACTCAAAATCGCTAATATTGTTTAGGTCAATTGCTGCCAGTTTATTTAAAGAGTCATCTGCTAAAGATGAAGCTGCTTGGAATCTATTGCTCAGCTTAGATGGCAAAATTGGTACTAGAGTTGCTACAGTTGGGCGACGCAGCAAAGCTTCAGTATCTCGGAGTAATTCCAGTGGCTTAGGAGTAGTAGTTGGTTGAGCAAATTCAGCGTTGTCTGTAGCAGTTGGGGCGATAGCTTTGCCTTCAAAATCCATATCATGTAAAGAACCAGGATATAAATAGCCTAGCGAATTAGAGGCGCAACTGTGTCATGTTTTTACAAAACTAGCAATATTTAGATAATAAAAATAGAATTTGCAGGAGAGTTGCTCGGATATTGCGATCGCAAACGACAATTACTTGAAGCATAACAGCTTATTACTCATCCATCTCCTTCAATGTAGCTAATGCTGACGGAGATAAGCGACTGAGATAGCGGAAGATCCAGTATTTAAAGATAGTATTTAAAATTACAGGAAATGTAGCAATAAATAAAAATATCGCGTTTCTACTAGCTGGTAAACCTATATGTTCTGCGAATGTTTCAAGAACAACCTCCCATCCATGTGGCGAATGGAATCCTACGAATATATCTGTGAATAAAATAATTAAAAATGCCTTGGCACTGTCACTAAGACCATAGACAATATTATCTATAAATAGTTTTACAGTTACGATTTCTCGTTTACTCAGAGCAATGACTGCACCAAAAGCAACTAGTGATATCAAATCAGCAAATACATTGCTAATAGCGCTATTAGTTTTAATCCGAAATTCCTCAGCTATCTCAACTGCTTTGTTTTTGATGTTTTCTTTTATTACTTCCGAAGAAAGTGGTGGTGCTTGATGAAGTAGATACTGAAATCTCAGTTGTTCCTCAAAATTATTTAACTTTTGGAGAGCTTCTATTTCCATATCAGAGTTTAGAAAAAGCTGAATTTCATTGTCACCTCTAATCCTGTCTAATATAGGAGTTACTAAAAATTGTTTAGATAAATACTGAGTTAAAAGCGGCACAGTAATTAGAAGGATTAAAAATCTCATAGCAGTTTTTGTCCGATTTCTAGAAACCCGATAATTTCTCAGAAAATCTTCTTCTGCTTGCGGTGATAATTCTGCTTTAATTTTATTAATTGTTCTGCCAATAGACCTTGGCAATGCTCCAGTTTTTTGAGTTAAAGGTGGTACTTTAACACCATTAATATTAGATGAATTGGGCTGTTTTTTGACTTCGCTCAGATTGCTTTGTATGGGCTGAGAAGATGGCAATGATGTGCTGTTGTAAACTAGTTGATCTTTGATAGCATATTTCTCTAACACTTCATCAATGAACTTCAGTTTTTCTAATACAGCAGAATCACAAATAGTTACGATTCCACGACTAAGCCGAAATTCTGCAAGCCTTACCTTGATAATAGTTAACTTCTTATTCAGGTATCCTTGCCAATAAGACATTACATTTTCAGTATAATCTGCTGATGCTGAAGATATTTTTTGATTAGCAAAATGTTGGATTTCGATGTTTCTAATGCTTTGAGCTGCTTGGTAAGCTTCTAATAGTGATCTTTCTGGTGTATCTGAATACCATTGTTTTAGCGATCGCAAGTATTCTTTGAGCTTTTGGCGGAGTAATTCTGTATTTATTTTAAAAGAGGGATGTTTCATTGTAGAGATGATTTTTTATATAAATTAACTTCTGTATTTAAGTATAAATCAAGAAATAGTAATAAATTTGTTTTATCCGCTTCATGAACTGCTCAATTTACAGTACAGTAGTCGTGTAACTCATAGCGTCAATTCTCGGGAACAAATACTTAGGATTGGTTGTCATTTTTGTTAAGTAACCGTAATAAACCTGATGTTTTTTTAGCAAGTCGCGCATTCATGATTAGACTAAAGTTATTTGGTCAAGGGTTGACAGGGATTGCAATAGCTTCACTGAGTGTGTTGACCACAACTGCAATCATCAATCAGCCTAGCTATGCTGGAGGTACAACCTTCTATTGTGGAGAGAGCAAGGGCATACCTGTAACTTATGCTCGTACTCAGGATGGGAGGAACGTACCAATGATTAAATGGGTTTCTCAGGAATACTTTCCCAGAGAGTGGACAGTGGAACGCCGTTGTCAAGAGGTATCTCGCAGATTTCAAAGAAGCTATGATAACGGTACTCTAAAGTACATCAGAACTGGGATACTTAGAGGAGAATCTGTAGTATGCGCTGCTATTAACCAAAACGCTGCTTGTACAGATAGCACTTTGTTATTCACTCTCAGGCGTGGTAGTAATGCCAAAGATACTGTAAGGAGGCTATTAAATCGGCGTGGGTTGGTAGCTGGAAATGTACTAAATGAAAGTAGTAAGGAAGCGCTGAATATCGAATTTGATACGTACCTTAACAACGCTACAGTTGAACCTAATAGTGAGTCCAATCAAGATTCAGGTAATATTCCCTGATGCCATCGCAATTTTGCAACTTCGGATTACCTGGAAAGTCAGATGGATTGGCATAAATTGACACTAGTTGTCTGTATTGGTAGTCTATCTATGACACTTTCAGCATCGACACCAGTTGTCAGTGTTGCTCTCCCATGCGAGAGCCAGGAATGCAAGATTTCTTACTCAAGACAATACCAACAGGCCCAGTCTATTACTGTCAAAGTGTTATCAGCAGATTTCTTAGGCTCAGGAATTTTGCTGAAAAAAAAAGGTTCGGTTTATACAGTATTGACCAATACTCATGTATTGCAAGCAGGGGATCCCCCATATCGTATTCAAGCACCCGATGGTAGCATCTATGCAGCGAATTTACTCAAAACTCAAGCCTTTGGCAAAAATGATTTAGCTTTATTGCAATTTCAAGGTATCGACACTAGATATGCTGTAGCATCCCTCGGTTCTTCCCCAGTAGTGGGGGATGAGGTATTTGCTACGGGGTTTCCCGCTGCGGAAGAGGGTCAAGTAAAAAGCTTTGCGTTGACTAGAGGTAAGGTTGTGTTAGTGCTACCCAAACCTTTAGAAGGGGGTTATCAGCTGGGATACACCAATAATCTTGAAAAGGGCATGAGTGGCGGGCCACTGTTGAATCGTCGCGGTGAGGTTGTAGGTGTAAATGGGATGCAAGCTTATCCTTTGTGGGATGCTCCTTCTGTATTTCAGGATGGCATGGAGGCAGATGAACAGCTGCATAAGATGATTATTCGCCTGAGTTGGGCTGTACCAATTCACTATAGTAATCCGATTTGATTCGTGAACTGACTTGTAGAGACACCGAATGGGGGATAGGGGATAGGGAATGGGAAATGCGAAAAAAGGGAGTTAGAGGTGTACGCAGTTCTTTCAAAAATCAAATAGGAATCCTATAGTAAATTAATATCTATTAGAAATTGAGTTATGAAATTTGATTATGCACTTTTACCAGCAATCATTGGAGTATCAATTACTCTGGTGCAGCCGCAATTTGCTGTAGCACTTTCCTCATCTGAGGTGGGTAAAGTTGCCAAAGCAATCACAGTGCAGATTGGCAATAAAGATAGTTCTGGAACTGGGGTAATTATTCAGCGACAAGGCAATATTTATACCGTCCTAACTGCTAAGCATGTGATTGAAACTCAAGCCAAATATGAAATTGTCACCCCAGATGGTCAGCGTTATCCACTCAATTACAATACTGTTAAAAAGCTGCCAGAGGTAGACTTAGCCATTGTGCAGTTTACCAGCAATCAAAGTTACACTCTTGCCAAGATTGGCAATTCAGACAAATCTCCCGAAGGGACAACCGCTTATGTAGCTGGTTTCCCGCAAACAACAGCAGCAATTTCCAACACGATTTACAATTTTGTCCCCGGACAGATTACTGCTAATGCCTCAAAACCACTGCGTGATGGCTATGCCTTGGTGTACAACAATAATACGTTACCGGGAATGAGCGGTGGCCCGGTGCTAAATGACAAAGGTGAACTGGTGGGAGTTCATGGTAGAGCAGATGAAGCCGATATAGAAACCTCTAAAATCAATTCCACAGTTGCTTATGTCAAATCAGGTTTTAATTTGGGCATTCCCATCAACACCTTTTTGAGACTTTCATCTCAAGCTGGGGTAAATGTAGGCGTTAGTCCTCCCAGCATACCCGTAGCCACAGCACCGAAACCAGATGACTTTTATATTCAAGGTGGCGATAAGTATGATAAGGGAGATTTTAAAGGTGCGATCGCAGACTACACTAAAGCAATCCGCCTCAATCCAAACTATCTTAATGCCTACAATAATCGGGGTCTTGCCCGCTATAGCTTAGGAGATAATGAAGGGGCACTTAGCGACTTCAACCAAGTCCTGAAGATTAATCCCAAAGATGCTGATGCCTATAATAACCGGGGTCTTGCTCGTTCTGTTTTGGGAGATAGAAAAGGGGCACTTGCCGATTACAATCAAGCCCTCAAAATTAATCCTAACTATACTTTAGCTTACAATAATCGGGGAATTGTCCGGAATAACTTGGAAGATGAGAAAGGGGCACTTGCAGATTTCAACCAAGCCCTGAAGATTAATCCCAATTATGCTGAAGCCTACGCTGGTAGGGCAATTTCTCGTTATAAGTTGGGAGATAAACAGGGGGCGATCGCAGATTACACCCAAGCACTACAAATTGATCCCAACCTTGCCCCACCCTACGCTGGACGGGGAATTGCCCGCTTTGAGTTAGGAGACAACAAGGGAGCTATTACTGACTTTAACCAAGCCCTGCGGCTCAATCCCAACTTTGCCCCAGCTTATACTGGCCGGGGGATTACCCGTTATACGTTGGGAGATAAGGAGGGTGCGATCGCGGATTTACAAAAAGCCGCTAACCTGAATTTAGAACAAGGAAAAACAGATGATTATCAACAACTATTGGAGTTAATTAAAAAGCTTCAAGGGTAAATGGGGGATTGGGCATGGGGCATTGGGCATTGGGCATTGGGCATTGGGCATGGGGGATTGGGGATTGGGCATGGTAAAAATACTTTAGCTAGTTTCGGAATTAAGAAGAAACGACTGTATGAGAAGTTGGAAAGGCGATCATCATGGACATTGGTGTAGCGATCGCGATCGCTTGCGTCACCTTCCCACCTGAAAAATCTGGTCAGCAGTCAAATTTAAATCTGGGAATATTGGTGATATTAAGGAATCGCCTTGTCTAAACTGGCTGACTTGAAATTCACCCTCAACTAATTGGTAAATAAAGATAGTCGGTTCCTTAGGATTGCCAACAAACGCCCGTCCGCCCAAAGCGGCATAATCCACAATCCAATATTCAGGAATGCCCATCTCTTCATAGTCAGCAAGCTTTTTGTGATAATCATCACGCCAGTTGGTACTGACAACTTCAACAATCAGTTTTATGCTTGTAGCATTCTCAATGATTGACTCGCGCTCCCAACGAGGTTCGCTGCTGATAGCGTCTTGATCTAAAACAATAATGTCCGGCTCGTAGCCTGATTTTTCGTTAGTAGGCTTGACAATCGATTCTCTGGGAATTGTCCAAATACCGCGCTTCCCCATTTGGATAATAGTTAAAACTAATTCCTCTATCAAAAAGCCAGTTACATTTGAGTGCTTCCCAGTTGGCTTTGGCATTTGGATAATTACCCCATCGTGCAGTTCATAGCGTACCTCTGAGTTTTCTGGTAGCCACTCGATAAATTCATCAAAGGTTACTTGCTTAGGTAAGGCTTGAGCCATGTGATCTATCTCAAATAGTGGTGCAGTTGACAGCATTTTTACGCCACGTTTTTGACTGGGGTTACGCCCTGGCTGCATTTTTGAACTAACAGCCATCTGTTTAATTTTAGCTAGATTAGAAATTAGGGAGAAACGATTGAATAAAAAGGTGGATCTATTTTCCAGTAAAGTTGTATGATGCCTTGTGGAAATTGAATAATGAAATCTTACTATGCACTTGCACCAGTAATCATTGGAGTAACAATTGCCCTTGTGCAACCGCAAATTGCTGTGGCGCTAACCTCAACAGAGGTGGCAAAGCTTACCAAAGCAATTACGGTGTTGATTGACAATAAAAATGGTTCGGGTACGGGGGTAATTATCAAGCGAGAGGGCAAAACCTACACTGTCCTGACTGCCAAGCATGTGGTGGAAGATCAAGATCAATATGAAATTGTCACCCCAGATGGTCAGCGCTATCCACTCGATTACAATACTGTGAAGAAGCTGCCAGAGGTAGACTTAGCCATTGTGCAGTTTACTAGTGACCAAAGTTACGCTGTTGCTAAGATTGGTAACTCGGATGAAGCCATAGAAGGTGCTACAGCTTATGTAGCAGGTTTCCCAAAAGCAACAGGAGCAATTTCCAATTCGATTTACAATTTCACTGATGGACGGATTACTGCTAATGCTTCAAAACCCTTGCGTGATGGCTATGCCTTGGTCTATAGCAATGATACCTTACCGGGGATGAGTGGCGGGCCGGTGTTGAATGACAAAGGTGAAGTGGTGGGAATTCATGGTATGGGCGATACTATGGAAAACTTTCAAATTTCCGACCAAAATCCCAATATCATTATCAAAACAGGTTTTAATTTGGGCGTTCCCATTAATACTTTTTTGAGACTCTCAGCTAAGGCTGGGGCAGATGTGGGCATCAGTCCTCCTAGCACACCAATAGCCACAGCACCCAAGGCTGACGACTTTTTCATTCAAGCTGAGGATAATTATGACAAAGGCGACTATCGAGGAGCGATCGCCGCTTATAACCAAGCTATCAACATTAATCCCAACTTAGCCCAAGCTTACTACAGATTGGGGTTGACTCGCAGCAAGTCTGGAGATAACCAGAAGGCTGTTGAGAATTTACAGAAAGCTACAGAGTTATTTGCTGCACAAGGGAAGAAAGCAGATGCTATCCGTAGCCAGGGCGTTGTTCATTCTTTATTAAAAGACTATAAAGGAGCGATCGCAGCTTTAACACAAGCGATTCGCCTCAATCTCAAAGATACTTTAGCCTACAGCAATCGGGGAAATGTTCGCTCTGATTTAGGAGACTGGCAAGGGGCAATTTCCGATTATAACCAAGCCCTCAACATTAATCCCAACTATACCCCAGCTTACATCAGCCGAGGAAATGCCCGCTCTGCTTCAGGAGACAAACAGGGGGCAATTTCCGATTACAACCAAGCCCTGAAGATTAATCCCAACTATGCCTTAGCCTACAATAACCGGGGAATTGCTCGCTCTGCTTCAGGAGACTTGCAAGGGGCAATTGCTGATTACAACCAAGCCCTGAAGATTAATCCCAACTATGCCAATGCTTATTACAGTCGGGGAAATGCCCGCGCTGCTTTAGGAGATAAGCAAGGAGCGATCGCTGATTACAACCAAGCCCTCAAGCTTAATCCCAACTATGCCAATGCCTACTACAG
Source organism: aff. Roholtiella sp. LEGE 12411 (assembly GCF_015206995.1). Taxonomy (GTDB): domain Bacteria; phylum Cyanobacteriota; class Cyanobacteriia; order Cyanobacteriales; family Nostocaceae; genus Komarekiella. The sequence goes on from NZ_JADEXR010000079.1 coordinate 20,110, forward strand.
TCAAGGAATTACCCGCGCTACCTTGGGAGATAAACAATGGGCGATCGCCGATTTACAGAAAGCTGCTAATCTCTATAAAGAACAAGGAAATGAAAAACTTTACCAACAAACACAAAACAAAATTAGAGAATTACAGCCTTGACATACTCCCCCGAATTGAATTCGGGGGATTCTGAGGTCAAACAGCAATTGCAGGCACTGCCCGACTGACATTGCCTAACTCAACAGTCGATGCCCCGACTGCTTGAATATTCTTAGCGGCGTTTTCGTCACGTCCATTAATTGACTGACACTCTTGACAACGCCACTCTCTGACCGACAAATCTAAACTCTCTAGAATGTGTCCACAATTAGAACAAGTTTTGCTGCTGGGATACCACCTATCAATAAATACAACAAGCTTGTTTTTCTTCTTGGCAATCCATTCTAGTATTTGTAGAAATTCACTAAAAGCTAAGTCTGATATCTTGCGTCCCCAAAGACGCTGCATTCCTTTCAAGTTTAGAGTTTCAAAGCACAGAACATCAAACTTATTAGTTAATTCATGAGCTAGCTTCCAGAACCAATCACTTCTGCGGTTGGCTATGTCTTCATGCTTGCGTACTAAATTCTTTCTAGCTCGTTCTCTATTGACTGAACCTTTTAACTTCAAAGAATGCTGTCTGCTGGCATTTTTAACGGCGCTTAGGGATTGCTTAAAAAATTGGGGAGATTCAATTGTTGTACCATCTGAGCAAGTGAGAAATGTCTGAAGTCCAAAGTCAAACCCCGCGATGTTACTAGTCGTGAATTTAGCTTCTGACTCAGGACAATTGTCAACAACCACAAGCAGAAACAACTCACCTAATGCGGTGCGTTTTATGGTTAGAGTTTTGACTGTTCCCTCTATTTCTCTAGACTTCCAAAATTGATAAACTTTATTTCCAATTTTTACCCTACTGCCACCTAAGAATTTATAACCAGCTTGCTTGAGGGTGAATGACTTGTACTTTTTAACTTTTTTAAATCCTGGTGGTCTAACTCCCTTTTTATTATGTTTAAAAAATAGTTGGTAGGCTTTCTCAATGCGTTGACAAATATCTTGCACTGCTTGAGAGCCAATTGACTGCCAGAACTCTTTACGTTTACGTAGCTTGGCAATATGAGCTTGAAGTTTTGCACAATTTAAATGCTTACCCCACATTCGATAATATCTTTTGTGGAGGGCAATGCAATGGTTATAGATAACTCCAGCAACGTTAATTGACCGCTTAAGAAAATTATTTCGCTTGTGACTGTAAAGTTTGAACTTCAAGGTTTTCATGTAGACATGATATCATTATTAATTAATTTCAAAAGATTTAATCATTGTTTCTGCCGTTTGCACAAACTTATCATAATCATCTATCGTTGCTGTATAAGTAATGACGTATGCTTGATCACCTTTTAAAGTCCAAACTTGCAGATTTTTAAGACTATTTTCTCCATTATTACCAGTAAAAACTAATTTATTAGCTCTTTTATTTGCCAGGGTTATTTCACTGGCATCCACAATATTAGCTCCGGATAAACTATTTTTAATTTCTTTAATAAATAAATTTTTTGATTCATCTAAGGTACTAGAAAGCGTTTCTGTGCTGATAGTCAGCTTCTCTTGAAATTTATCAGAATCACTTTGTTTAGGTGATAGAAATATCACTAATTCTCCAGTAACTGGATTTGCTACATCTTGTCTAGCCCAGCTTTCAGGATATTTTATCTTGATGCCATAGCTAGAATTTTCATAAGTCAAAAATTTTGATACTGGGGTTATTAATTGAGATAACAAGACAACAACTGTAGCCACTGCGGCTATTATTCCTACTCCGATGAACATTTTTCTCGGTGGTGCAAATGGTAGAGATTTCTGCTCAATTGTAGTAGCTGGTATTTCTTCGAGCGTATTTAAAGCTTGCAATACCGACTCTGCTGTGGAGTAACGTTGACGGAAATCATAGCGCACCATTTTATCTATAATTTCTGCTAGCTGCGGGCTAACTTGTACTTGGTTTCGCCAATCAATTTCTTTTGTATTAGGATTTCTGGGTAATCTTTGACCGCTATCAAGAACAGGATTAATTCCGGTCAAAGCTTGGATAGCTATAATTCCCACTGCATATATATCGCTGCTCAAGTGTGGGACTTGATTTGCTTGTTCACTTGGCATATAACCGTGAGTGCCAATAACAACGGTGACACTTGTTTTTCCCTGAGAATTCGCTATCTGAGTACTGATTTGTTTGACTGCTCCAAAGTCAATTAGCACTATTTTACCGTCTGATTCTCTTCGCCTAATATTGGCTGGCTTGAGATCCCGGTGAATTACGTTGTGTTGATGGACAAATGCGAGAACTTCTAAAATGTCTTTTAAAAGCTGAATGACTTCAGCTTCACTAAGCAGATTACCTATAGGAGGTATTTCTTGACTGAGGTCGTAACCTGCAATAAATTCCTGAACTAAATAAAATTCTTGATTGTCTTCAAAGTGAGCCAATAACTGGGGAATTTGGTCATGCTTCCCCAATGTCTCCAGGGTGGCTGCTTCTAGGTCAAATAAACGTTTGGCTTGCTTTAAAGTGTAAGGATCAGTGGAGAGTGGTTTAAAATGCTTCACCACACAGTGTGGATTCCCTGGCCGTTGGGTGTCTAGAGCTAAGAAAGTCTTGCCAAATCCACCTTGTCCCAGTTGAGTGAGAATTTGGTAGCGTCCACCCACGGTTTGACCTTGCATTAGATTTACCCTTTCCGCTAAAATTACTCACTCACTAATTCGTTAATCTTGATTTTTGCACATAATGAAAGTGCTGAGTGCAAGCAGAGAGACTGTGATCAATGGTTGTAACTTGAATTACCTAAAGGGATTGATAATTAGCTTATGATATCAAATTGGGAAAATATGTATGTTTTGTCAAACAAGACAACGTAGTCGAAACCGCCTGTATTAAGTCAGGACTTACGCAAGTGTCATATTTTTAACGCCAGAGGTTGTCCAGAGTCAAAGGTCAAAAGTCCAAAAAACCTTGATTCTTGACCCTTGACCCTTGACCCTTGACTCTTATACCAGAAGCTTTGTGTGCCAGTTGCGTAAGTCCTATAAGTATTGGTCTGTGTGTATTAATTACATAAGCGCAGCGGGGCGTAGCCCCAGGGCGAATTACGAATTACGAATTACGAATTATTATGAGTCTCAGTCTGTGCATGATTGTGAAAAACGAAGCAGCAACACTGTCTAAATGCTTGAGCAGTGTGAGAAAAGTCGTAGATGAGATGGTAGTTGTAGATACAGGCTCAATTGATCGCACTCCCTATATTGCTAAACAATTCGGTGCAAAAGTTCATCATTTTCAATGGTGCAATAACTTCAGTACGGCTCGGAATGCAGCGCTCAAATACGTTACAGGCGACTGGATTTTAGTATTGGATGCTGATGAGGTTCTGACATCAGGAATTGTACCGCAGTTGAAAGAGGCGATCGCTAGAGACGAATACTTACTCATCAACCTCGTCCGCCAAGAAGTGGGTGCAGAACAATCCCCTTATTCTCTAGTTTCCAGGTTATTTCGCAATCACCCAGATATTCGCTTTGAACGTCCCTACCATGCCTTGGTTGATGATAGTGTGTCAGCAATTATGCTGAAAGATCCCAATTGGCAAGTAGGTTATTTACCAGGGGTAGCAATCTTACACACAGGATACCAAAAAAACGCGATCGCTCAAAACAACAAATACGCCAAAGCCGCAACGGCGATGGAAGCTTTTCTGGCTACTCATCCTGATGATCCCTATGTTTGCAGTAAGTTGGGGGCGTTGTATGTGGAAACTGGGAAAATTGCCAAAGGTATGGAGTTGTTGAAACGCGGAGTTACGGCTGGTGAGGAAAACTATGATATTCTATACGAACTCCACTATCATTTAGGTATTGCCTATAGTCGGTTGCGAAATTTCCAACAGGCTATTTCTCACTATCAAACTGCCATTAAGTTGCCAATTTACCCCATGCTCAAACTAGGAGCATATAACAATTTGGGTAACTTACTCAAAGCAGCGGGAGATTTTAATGGTGCAAAAAATGCTTACGCCACAACTTTGAAGATTGACCCGACTTTTGTTGTTGGTCATTACAACATGGGGATGATATTCAAAGCGATGGGTTTGCTTACTGATGCGATCGCCTCTTACCAAGCAGCAATCAAGTTAAACCCCAATTATGCCGAAGCGTATCAAAATTTAGGGGTAGTATTGCTAAAAGCTGGCAATCACCAAGAGAGTTTAACAGTCTTTAAAAAAGCGATCGCTCTTCACCAAAGATACAACCCCGAAGAAGCGAATAGGCTACGCCAAGGGTTGCGGGAGATGGGATTGGTTTAGGGGAGTGGACAGGGCAAGGATTGATAACGTAGATGCAACAAGTATTTGAGGCAGTAATATCTATGCTTGAAACACGTCCGATCCGCACTGAAGCTGATTATCGTGCTGCGCTTGATGAAATTGAAAGATTGTTTGATGCAAAACTAAATACACCAGAGTCTGACCGCTTGGAAGTTTTAACTACACTTGTGGAAGCATACGAGCAAAGGCATTACCCAATCGAAGCACCAGATCCTATTGAAGCAGTCTTATATTATCTCGAATCCCGTGGATTGTCTGTAGATGAATTAGAGCCTGTTATTGGCAGTAAAGCAGAAATTGCCGACATTTTGCATCGGAAGCAGGCGCTAACATTGGAGATGATTCGGGGTTTGCATCAACAATTGGGAATTCCGGCACAGATTTTGATTCAACCATACCCTTTGATGCAAAATTCAGCTTGATGGTGCTGAAATTAAATAAATCAAAACTCGGAATTTCAGTTGTGAGAATGAACTCCACCAGTTCTGAGTGGAAAAGGTAGAGTTCGAGAGTTGGTAAGCTAATATGCGTTCAAGTTGCACATTCACTGGCTAAGACTGTGATTAATCATTTGTCATGCGTCCTTTATAAATACTTTCGACTAATGAGAAATGACGCATGACAGCCCTCATGAATGATTGTGCAATTTAAATGTGTTTTGGCTTAAATTATCCTCACAAGTGACAACTAACTAAATACGCGACTTGACAAATTGCTCCAACCTATCCATCCCCTTTTCAATTGTTACCATATCCGTGGCGTAGGAAAGACGAATATTTTGATCAGCACCAAAGGCGATTCCGGGGATAACTGCAACTTGATGTTCTTCTAGTAAGGCGTCGCAAAATTCCAGGGATTTTAGACCAGTTTTGCTGATGTCGGGGAATAGATAAAAAGCGCCGTCTGGTTTTGCAGTACTCAATCCGGGAATGGCGTTGAGTCTGTCTAACATCACCTGTCGGCGTTTGGCGAAAGCTTGGCGCATTTCTTCAACACAGTCTTGAGAACTTTCTAATGCAGCGATCGCCCCATATTGAGCAAAAGTACACACGTTTGATGTACTATGTCCTTGGATGGTACTCGCGGCTTTAATAATCTCCACTGGCCCTGCTAAGTAGCCAATACGCCATCCGGTCATTGAGTAAGCTTTCGCAAACCCGTTACTAATCAAAGTGCGGTCAAAAATTTCCTTTCCAAGGGAACCGATGCTGATATGTTCTGCACCGTCGTAGAGAATCTTTTCGTAAATTTCGTCGGAGACAACTAAGATATCTGCATCAACTACTACCTGGGCCAGTGCTTTGATTTCATCTGGCGTATAAACCATCCCTGTGGGATTAGATGGAGAGTTAAGGATAAATAGCTTTGTTTTGGGCGTGATTGACTGGCGGAGTTGTTCGGGGGTAATTTTATAACCAGTTGTTGCATCTGTGGTGACAATCACTGGTACACCACCCATCAAAGTCACCATTTCGGGATAACTTAGCCAATAGGGAGCAGGGATGATTACCTCATCACCTGGATCAATTAGCGCCACTACCAAGTTGTATAGAGAATGTTTACCGCCATTGGTGACGATGACATTCTCTGATTTATAATCAAGACCATTATCAGTTTTAAGCTTACGGGCGATCGCGTCCCTTAACTTTGGTTCTCCAGCGGCTGGGCCATACTTGGTTTTGCCTTCATCTAAAGCTTCTACTGCTGCGGCTTTGATATGCGCTGGGGTATCAAAATCTGGTTCTCCAGCGCTAAAACTGCAAACATCTATGCCATCTGCCTTCAGTGCCTTCGCCTTGGCTGCGATCGCTAAGGTCAAAGAAGGTGTCACCTTACTTACTCTTGCTGCCAGCTTCATTCTTACTATTTTTTGGCAAATCTTTCACTTATCTTAGGATATCTCAGAATCTCTACCAAGATTTGCTTTTTCTAAATTCGTTGGAGATTGCAAGGTAAAAGCATCTCAATTAAGCTTGACACAAGGACTCAGAAGAATTTAATGTATACCCAGAACTAAGAAATAGATTTAAACTTGCTTGCACTTTTAGAAACCTTAATATTACAAGGTTTAGAAAAATTTATGGATGAATACGCTATATGAGCGATCGCTAAAAAGTAAGAAATATTTAAAGGTAGGGTATAGAGAATCAGCACTAATTAAAATTGAGTTAGATAACAAAACTGAGAGTAAAACCATGTACACAAAATCAAAAAATACTCTTCAAAATAAAAAGCCTAACGCCAATTCGTACATTACAATCGATGATGATAAATTCCCGCTAGGTAATGTAAGAATGTACGCAATTTCTTTTGATATGGATATTGAAAGTTTGAAACAATCCTATGGCGACCCTTACAACAATGCCTATGGTGAAATTAAAAAAGTACTTTCTTCACACGGTTTTACTAGACAGCAAGGAAGTGTTTATTTTGGTAATGAAAGTGTTAACGCCGTTACTTGTGTTTTAGCTGTTCAAGACTTATCTAGAAGATTACCTTGGTTTCCAGTATCAGTAAGAGATATAAGAATGTTAAGGATAGAGGAAAATAACGATCTCTTGCCAGCGGTTCAAGCAAATTTACCTAATCCATAATTTTTACATCATTGTTAGCAGCGATGAAACCTGATGATTAACACACCGTGCTTAATATAGCGGTTATCAGTCTTCTGAAGTACAGTAGCAGCAGTGAGTAAACCAACCGAGTAAATTCTCTATCGTCACTTCTGCGAATGCCGCATCTAATGCCTGGAGTAAATCAGGGTATGTCCTTGCAC
>NZ_JADEXR010000080.1 GCF_015206995.1 aff. Roholtiella sp. LEGE 12411
CCCGATTCCCAATGCCCAATGCCCAATGCCCAATGCCCAATGCCCAATGCCCAATGCCCAATGCCCAATGCCCAATGCCCAATGCCCAATGCCCAATCCCCAGTCACCAATCCCCAGTCACCAATCCCCTAGAAATAGCGTTTCCCAATCGGCGATCGCTTCGCGTTGAGCGCTTAACAATTGCTGAATTCCTTTTTGGGCAGAATCAAGTAGTTGATTGAGCTGAGCGCGGCTAAAGCTACCTTCCTCGGCTGTTCCTTGGACTTCAATAATCTCCAGGTGTTGATTCATCACTACATTGAAATCTACTGTTGCAGCTACGTCTTCGGTATAATTAAGATCTAAAAATGGCTCTCCCTGTAATAATCCTACAGAAACCGCTGCCACCTGTCCGCATAGGGGCGATCGCTCTAACACTCCTTGCTGCAACAATTGAGAAACCGCATGAGCTAACGCCACAAAAGAGCCTGTAATCGCTGTTGTCCTAGTTCCAGCATCTGCTTGCAATACATCAGCATCTATGGTTAACGTACGTTCTCCCAGCACCTCAAAATCCACTGCTGCTCTTAAACTGCGTCCAATTAAGCGTTGAATTTCTTGCGTCCGTCCAGATAATTTCAATAATTCCCTTTCTTGCCGTTTTTGAGTAGCTGATGGTAGCATTCGGTACTCAGCAGTTAGCCAGCCTTTACCAGTCCCTTCAAGAAACTTGGGAACTCCTGGAGTAACGCTAACGGTACAAAGTACTTGAGTATCCCCGCATTTTATCAGAACGGAACCGGGAGCAAAGCGAGTGAAACTAGGGTAAAAACTAATTGGACGGAGTTCGCAGGGAAAACGACCGTCTGGACGCTGCCAAGCCATTGTAGTTGCCTCAAATAGAATACTGCCTTAAGGTTACCTTAGTGTTGTAAATCATCTGAGTGCTGTATCGTAGGGTCAGCATCCAGTTAAAGAATTCAGCATCAAGTATGAAGTAGGCAGGAACTTCAAGGGTTCAGAGATTTCTAAGGAATTGACCTACCTTTGTATGTTCTAATTTTTACAATTAAATTTAGAAAAACAACGATAAAGTAAATCGAAATGACTCTTGACTTTAGCACAAACCTAGTGTTTGACTAAGAAGGCAATTTGCTAAATACACTACGCCTGTAGAAAATAAATTGATTATACAGGTAGATTCGTAACAAATATTTCTAGTTAATTTGTTTTAATTTATTGTGACTTTTTTAACTTAATTCTATGGTTGCCCAATTAGAAACCCAAAGTGTAAATTCGATCCTTACTTCACCATATCCAGTTGAAGGCTTAGTGCAAGTTTTTACAAGCTCTCACCGTAACTTTTTTACAAGTGTTATGGCTCAATCATTGAGAATTGCCGGTCAGGGCACACCAGTGTTAATAGTACAATTCCTCAAGGGAGGCATTCGTCAAGGACAGGAGCGACCCATACAGTTGGGACAAAATTTAGATTGGATTCGCTGTGATTTACCTCGTTGTATTGATACACCGCATTTAGACGATACAGAGAACCAATCCCTACAAAAATTATGGCAATATACACAACAGGTAGTAGGCGAAAGTAAGTATTCTCTCGTAGTCTTAGATGAGTTAAGTTTAGCGATTAACTTTGGTTTAATTCCCGAAACAGAAGTTTTAGCATTTCTGACAAAACGCCCTCCCCATGTTGATATCATTCTCACAGGCCCTGAAATGCCGAAATCCCTCCTCGATGTCGCAGATCAAATTACAGAAATTCGCCGCAGTCATCGACCCTAAACCATCCTAGGATTTGAGTTTTAAACTTCGTGGACACACCCTACTGTTCTAGCAACAGATGTCGGGTTGAGGAGAAACTGAGCAGCTTGTTGTGTCGTTGCTTCAGATAACTCAATCTGCTTAAGGATAACTAAACCTTCATTGACAAAGGTATCTCTCACCAAGGCTTTCTCTCCACTGGTGAAAGAAGTTTCATAGAACACCTCCTGAATCCCTGCGGAGATAATTAATTTCAAACAAGACACACAAGGTTCTAGAGTGATGTAAATACTTGCGCCATAAGTTGAGGTTCCATGCTTTGCTGCTTGGGCGATCGCATTTGCTTCTGCGTGTACAGCCCTTGATGGTAAAGTTTTACTAGCATCGCAGCTATTTAGCCCTGGATAGCAGTAGCCCTGAGCAGTACAGTGGGCTGAACCTGATGGTGAGCCATTGTAACCTGTTGCTACAACCTGCTTGTTTTTCACAATCACAGCACCTACTGGAAAGGCTAAACATGTTGAGCGAGTAGCTGCAAGTTTGGCCAACATCAGAAAGTATTCATCCCATGTTGGTCTTTGGTGGCGTTCTTCGACTGGAGAAATATCTTGCATAATCTGTAAATTTCAAACTTTACTATACGTATTTTTAAGCTAGGTTCTAGTGTATTACAAATTACAAGTTATTGTTATGTCGCCAATGTTAATGTAAGCACTGTTTGCTAATTGTATGGTTTACAGTTTTTTTGCTTACTGATCCTGAATATAAGGGTGGCAACTTTTAATACAGTTACTAGCTTTTTGCAGTTCGATACCTAGATAACCAGTATGTTCAGGCTGAATTGCTGGAGAAGTAGCACAAATCTCTCTTAATAAGTTGAGTGGGTTTTTCCCACGATAAGACTTAATCACCTCACCACTACCAGCGGTTGTATGAGAAATAACTATTTCTTTGCCATCGACTTCAATTAAAAAATTACCGGAGGGATCATAATAGCTACGCTGGTTCAAAATTGCAGCGTATTGATTTGCAATTAGCCTCTCTGCATTGTCCCAGGTATCATCATATATATGAGCGCTCTGACTGATAGTAATTAGCGGCCCCATTTTCAATTTATATTCAGAATGCTTAGCAATTTCATCCCTAATATGTCGTTGTAGAGCTATTAAGCCCATAGCATTTGCAGGCCATGCGGCAAACATATCATTGCTTCTAAGAGTTGCAGTTAGTGATAACTCATTATCAACAACTCTCAACCAAATGTGATTAAGACAGGGGCTACCACCTTTCTCGTGGTCTTTTACATCCCATAGATTCATTACTGCACTAGCAGCATCAATTTCTTTTATTAATTTCTGAATTACTTGCTCAATTTGGTCGCGCTCAAACCAAGAACGTAAACGCTGACCATAAGTATATTTCAACCCTTCTCGGTAGGGTGCATCATCTAAAATTTGTGAAATATATTCTTCAATAAAGGGGCGGTCAACTGGTAAATAGTTCGGTTCAGGAAAGTAGAAATCAGCAGGTTCATCAGTAATAACTGCCATTAAATCAATTAGTTCTTGCCATTGTCCATCATAGCCAGTTGGTCTAATTGTCCCTGTTGTCTTAATCCGATGAATGATTTTGATCCACGTTTCAGCTATAGTTTTACCTTCTATTCTGTGTCCGTAACGTGTTCCTGGTAAAACAGTTGGTTCAACGGTAGACATAGGAAATTCTAGCCGCAAACCCCAGGGCTTCTGTATTTCACGTTGAGCATAAGATTTAACTAGATTAACTGCTTCAGCAATTGATTTTACTTCTTTATACTCTACAGAATGCCGCAGTTTTTCTAAGGTATCAATATCAATTTCAATATCTATATAACCAGGAATAGCAGAACGAATCCTCCAGGCTCTGCGGCCAGTATCGCTTAAACTTTCTTCAACACCATTGCGGAAAAAGTCCAGCAAGCACTCACATGCACCTGCATTCTTGTCTTCCTTAGAAGCGTTGAGAACAACCAAAAAGCGGACGTGGGGATTAAATAGTAGATTGCGAATCAGTAAGTTTATCCCTCTTGTGGGCGAGTACAACTGCCCAATTACAGCATACTCTTGCGGTTGCAGATGTTTAGCGATCGCCTGCTTGACTGTCCACCCTGTAATCACTGCTGTTTGCCCATTGCCATAGATCAGCTGATTAGGCTTATGCAGTGCTTTGTACTCGAATTTGATTGCCTTACCCGCTACTGTCATGGTTGGCTAAAACTTAAAAAACTAGCTAGGCTAACATACCACTACATCTGTTGCCAGTCGAGCAAATTGTTAAGAAAAGTTTAACAAGTTAGACCACACCTTTGGTATGTAAGCTTAGTTCTTAGTTTACTTTACAAAAATTAATAAATTCGTTACACTTGTTTACATAACAGAGAAGACGAGGAAATTTCTATGCGTACAAGCACTGCTATCATTGACGACCAGGGTAAACTGAACAACTTTGCGATCGAGCCAAAGATTTATGTAGATGAGCAAGGCGATCGCACAGGCTTTACTACCTATGCAGAACTACTCAACGGTCGTTTAGCAATGATTGGTTTTGTCTCTCTGATGGCATTGGAAGTGCTGACAGGACACGGTATCCTTGGTCTTCTGGGAAGTTTGTAACAAATAATTTGAGTTTTTGTAGAGCAACCCTGAGAAAATATTAAGAGACGAGAAATCTCGTCTCTAATTTTATTGAAAATTTAATGCTAGAGTTAAAATATACTGATAACAAGAGCCGTTCTCAGGGAAAAAAACGGGTAAAATATGGCTTTAACTGCTTCAACTATGCTGCCACTAGGCACTAAAGCACCAGATTTTCATCTACCAGAAGTAGTATCTGGGAAGGGAACTTCCCTTTCCACCTTTGCAGAGAAAAAAGTACTGTTGGTAATGTTCATTTGTCGCCATTGCCCCTTTGTAAAGCACGTACAAAAAGAATTAGCGCAGTTAGGAAAAGATTATTTTACAAAAGATATAGCGATCGTTGCCATCAGTGCAAATGATGCCAAGAATTATCCAGATGATGCGCCAGAGTCGTTAAAAGCATTTGCGACAGAACAAGGGTTTACTTTTACCATCTGCTATGACGAGAGCCAGGAAACGGCCAAGGCTTACACAGCAGCTTGCACACCAGATTTTTTTGTATTTGATGGCGATCGCAAACTTGTTTATCGGGGACAATTAGATGATAGTCGTCCTAGTAATGGAAAACCTGTAACAGGCGAAGATTTACGCGCAGCTATTGAAGCGGTACTAGCCGATAAACCTGTTACAGATGAGCAAAAGCCAAGTGTTGGTTGCAATATTAAATGGAAACCTGGGAATCAACCAAGTTATTTTGGTTGAAAAGGATTGGGACTGGTGGGTATTAATTATTTATCCCAGTCCCTAATCTCTAAGATATCAGTGCTTAATTTCCAAATTAAGGACGTAGTGTCCCAATTGGACTTTTTCTGCCCACAACTCGTATTCCACCCGCAAATGTTCTGGCAATGGGTGTCCAGTGAGAGATAGGCTACTAGTAAAATTGCGTAAACGGATGGGATAGTTAGGTTGCAATGACTCAGCGGGTAACCAAAAACGGCTAATGCCATAAACGCCGTGTTCCCAGAAATGACGATAACTTACTTGAGCGTTACCTTGCATAGTCATGATTACCCGATAAGGCGAAATCTCCAGCCACAAAATCCTGGGGCTGGCGGGAGCGTAGGCGTTGCTCTTTGTTTGGGGAAGCGTATCTTCTGAACTTAGGAAACTCGCTACTTCGCAACTAATTAAGGGCGGTGCAGTCATTAGTAGATGGAACCGATCAGTATCTTTTTGATACAATGTCCCGGCAGTTTCCATAACAGACCAGACTGGTAAGTCAGTGGAAATAAGTGATAAGCACACGGGCTTGCGGTGATGGGTCAGCATGGGAGCGATAAGGGCTAAAAGCTATTGAACAAGTGAAATGAACACCAAGAATCTAGCAAGTCAAGGTAAACAACTAAAATAGTAAAACATGCTTAATATTAACTGAAACTGCTGATTTATTAAGCTAGACAAATCAGAGTACAAAAAGATAGTATGTGGCTTTAGACAGCAAAAACGGCGCTTTTTGTAGAGAGAGCAGATGCGAGAGTAAAACTTGTAAGTATTGTTGTTAATCACTCTAAGACAAAAATATTAATTATTGTAAATGCTAAGAAACCTTTATTAAGGGGACTTACCGCAGGTTAGAGGAGGGTGGATAAGTATAGCGTGAGAACACTTAAGAAGCCAATAACTCTAGCTGTGGGAATTATTACTTTTGTACGATCTGAGTAAATTTCATACAGCAAAAAGCGATAGGATACTAGGCAGGAAGTGATCAGCAGTGGCAAATTTAAGTCACTTATGAACTTCCGGTGTATTTAAAAGCCAGTGTATCCTAAATGTCGGCTTCTGTTATAACCGTAGAAACTCAAAAAGACCTTTCTCATAAGTTAATAATTCAGCGCCCCTCTTTTGGACTATCCTTACAGGGTTCTATCCGAGTCCCTGGGGATAAATCTATCTCCCACCGGGCGCTGATGTTGGGCGCTCTAGCCCAAGGTGAAACTCAAATTCAAGGTCTGCTCTTAGGAGAAGACCCCCGTAGCACTGCTAGCTGTTTTCAAGCTATGGGTGCAGAAATTTCGGAACTCAATACGGAATTGGTACGGGTTAAAGGGATTGGTCTGGGGAATTTGCAGGAACCAATTGACGTGTTGAATGCTGGCAACTCTGGCACAACGCTGCGATTAATGCTGGGAATTTTGGCGTCTCATCCGGGGCGTTTTTTTACTGTAACTGGTGATGGTTCTTTGCGATCGCGTCCCATGTCTCGCGTAGTTAAACCTTTGCAACAAATGGGGGCCCAAATTTGGGGACGCAAAGGCAATTCTTTAGCACCACTGGCAATTCAAGGACAAGCCCTCAAACCCACTCACTACTACTCCCCCATCGCCTCAGCTCAAGTTAAATCCTGCATCTTGCTTGCGGGTTTAATGACTGAGGGACAAACTACTGTTACTGAACCCGCTCTTTCCCGCGATCACAGCGAACGGATGCTGAGGGCCTTTGGAGCAGAACTGAGCATCGAGTCAGAAACTAACAGCGTTACTATTACTGGCCCTGCTCAACTGCATGGACAATCAGTAATTGTACCAGGTGATATCAGTTCAGCTGCGTTTTGGTTAGTGGCTGGGGCAATTGTACCCGGCTCCGAACTAGTAGTAGAGAATGTGGGCGTTAATCCCAGTCGCACGGGGATTTTGGAAGCTTTAGCTCTCATGGGAGCAGATATCCAACTGGAAAATCAGCGAGAAGTTGCTGGTGAACCAGTAGCTGATTTACGCGTGCGTTCTAGTCGTTTACAAAGCTGCACCATTGCTGGGGATATCATACCTAGATTAATTGATGAAATTCCAATTTTGGCAGTTGCAGCCGTGTTTGCCGAAGGAACAACAATTATTCGTGATGCAGCTGAGTTGCGGGTTAAAGAAAGCGATCGCATTACTGTAATGGCTCAACAACTCAATAAAATGGGAGCAAAAGTGACCGAATTATCTGATGGGATGGAAATTACTGGTGGTACACCTTTAGTGGGTACTGAGGTAGATAGCCATACAGATCATCGCATTGCCATGAGTTTAGCGATCGCTGCTTTGGTTGCTACTGGAATTACTACTATTCACCGTGCAGAAGCTGCTGCTATTTCTTACCCTAATTTTAATACTACGCTGCAACAAGTCTGTAATTAAATACTGTTTTCAGTAAATTGATTCAAAATAAAAGACGCGATTAATCGCGTCTTTTCATGTCAAAAGTGTGACAGATAGACCATGTAGAGACGTTGCAATGCAACGTCTCTACTAAATTAGATTTAGAAGTCAGACTAATACAAAGACGCGAGATTTTGCATTTGTCTATCTTTTAATTACATCTTCGATTCGCTGACAACGCCCAATTTTTCTTGAATCCGGGTTTTAGCAGCTTTGAATTGAGTAGCTAGTTGCTCACTTTGGTCTGAGCTTAAGTTGTTGCGAATAGCAGCAAACATTGTGCTTTCTTCTTGACGAATATGATCGCCAACAGCTTCCATCAATTGTCTAACTTTATCTTTGAATTGAGATGAAGAAGGGCTGAGAGCCTTAATTTCTTCTAACACCCGCTTCATTTCAGCTTGTTCATCAAACAACTCTTGAGTGTTGTCTTGACCATAAAAAGGACGTACTCTTGGGTAGACAACTTCCTCTTCAGCTTCAGCGTGGACAGTTAGATCCTTGAAAATTTGACCAAAATACTCTTGAATCTTTTGTGGATTGTTGCTTTGCAGTAGCTCAGTAAACAGGGTATTTACCTTACCATGATCCAGGCGGATAGCATCCTGGATATTCATGTCTTTTTTGTCACTGCTTTGGGTAACAGCACTACCTACCACACCGCTAACTGCTGCCATTGCATCTTGGACGCGTGCCCAAATTCCTTGGTCTGCATCTTGTCCAGTTAGTTCGCGGACACCCAAAATTTCTAGAACACCTTTGAGTTGTTCTTGGTGAGCGCGGTTCTCAAAGTTAACAGTATTCAAAGGCCCAATCGCCAGCATCACGTCAGCACCAACTTTCTGTGCTGCCTTGTGAATTATCACACCTGTCATTGCTTGTTGATGCTTTAACAACTCATGCTGAAATACTTTTTCGTACAAGCTTAATTCGGAACCTTGGAAGAATTTCCGAACAGTTTCAATCATTTGTTGAATGGTTTGTTTTGGTTCAGCCTGAATACCATACTGACCGATTACAGTTTCCAGAATTCCCAGATTTTTTTCGTCATCCTTGAGAAAATCCCGGATGCGCTCAGCGATTTCGGTATCGAGTCCTTGTTTCAAAAGTAGTTGTTCGTTTTCAATGATCAACTGTTGAACTGCTTTCATACTTGCCAATTTAATGGCGATCGCATTGCGCTTGGTATCATCTAAAGTAGCTACCATCTGATGTTATCCTCGGTCAAGTGTTCGTATTTATTACTAATACAAGGTTGGCATATAGATTAGGTATATTTCATCTTTCTTTTGAGCGATTAAGTTTCGCATCTCTAGATAGAAAATCCAATTTTATTCTGATTCTTTATCCACTTCTACTTTTAGATATACAACTATATAATCTGTACTCCATCCTCAGATAGATAAATTTTTAATATTAGTTTTATAGATTGACTCATGGACGTTTAAATAGGAGATAAATTAATCATGCCAGAAAGTTCTGGAATAGAAGAGCAAGCGCTAAATAAGGCAGCAGAAATAGGTTTATCTAGTCAGTTAGATGAAGTAGAAAATTTAGATGTAAATGTCAAAACCCACCCACTCAAACTAGTTCAGGGACAGGTAGATGCAGTCACCATATTAGGCGAAGGTTTAGTAATCCAGAAAGACCTCCGCATGGAAGAAATGGAAATGCAAATGGACAGTGTTGCCATCAATCCTTTGAGTGTTGCTTTTGGGAAAATTGAACTGACTAAACCTACTGAAGCCAGCACACGTGTTGTGCTAATCGAAAATGATATCAATCGCGCCTTTAACTCTGACTACGTGCGTTCACAACTGCAAAGTCAAAAAATAAACGTTAATGGGAAACCAGTCGCTATTCAACTTCAACACGTAGATTTTCGCTTACCTGGTGAGGGGAAAATAGCACTGAATGCCAGCATCCTAATAAAAGAAACTGGCGAAATCCAGCAAGTTGACTTTTCAGCCGTACCCCGTGTTAGCCCTAACGGACAAACAGTTTCTTTGGAAAATGTCGAGTATGGCCAAGGTGAGGAGATATCTCCAGAACTGACAAAAGCTTTGATAGAGCAAACAAGCGAAATTTTGAATTTGAGTAACTTTGATTTAGAAGGAATGAGCCTGCGAGTTAAACAACTAGAAGTAGAAACAGGCAAACTAACGCTACAAGCTGAAGCTCACGTTGAACAAATACCTACCGCTTAAAATTAGGATACTAAGCTAATGGAAACTACAGAAACAACTTCTACTACACCTTTTCCAAATATCCCACCAGTTATTGAAAGTAACGACAGTGAGTATCGTGATAGTGGTGTACCCAGTACAGTTGCGATCGCTGGCCATCCTTTACACCCCCTAAGTGTAATCTTTCCCATAGCCTTTCTTGCCGCTGCTTTAGGAAGCGACTTTGGTTATTGGTTAACTCGTGATTTTTTCTGGGCTAGGGCTTCATTGTGGTTAATCGGACTCGGATTAGCTGGAGGCATTTTAGCAGCAATAATAGGCATGAGTGACTTTTTGCAAATTGAGCGAGTCCGCAAGCGTAGCGCCGGCTGGGCGCATTTGATTCTTAACGTTTCTCTTTTAGTCTTGACACTCATCAACTTCCTCCTCCGTTGGGGTGATGCTGAGTCACGCATATTACCTTGGGGACTGTTAATCTCGCTCATTGTCGGTACACTAGTTAGCCTTTCCGGCTGGTTTGGTGCGGAACTCTCCTATCGGCACAAAATTGGTGTAGTAGGTGCTGGTAGCAGAAGATATCCATAACGGAATAATTCGTAATTCTCAATTAACATCCTAATATTGCGAATTATTGAGAAACTGGCAGTAGAAAGGCTAAGATTTCCGGGGGTATCCCGTTTTGGCAGATCGCCCTGCGCTAAGGCGCACGCTACGCGAACAGACTAGAAGTCTGGGGCTATACAAACTAAACCCGCCTGGGCGGGTTTGAGAGAGTCCGCATCGGCGGACTTTGTTTGTGTAGCCGCGATTTCCAATCGCCCGGTGTTTCTTCCAAAAGAAGTAGGGCAGCAGTAATCCAAATTCCTTTATGGGTTTTTGTCATCACCTGTATACTAGAATTCTTGCAACTTTGGCATCCGCGACTATTAGAGGAAATTCGTGCCACCTTAATAGGTAAATGGTTACTTGGTACTACCTTTGTTTGGTGGGATTTTCCTTATTATGCATTGGGTTGTGTTTTAGGTTGGTTGTGGCTGCGGCAATTACAAAGAATTAGTTATGCAAAAAAAAGTCAAAGTTAAACCTCATTCAAAGCAGCAAAAAATTGAAGAACAACCTGATGGCAGTCTAATTGTGTATTTAAAATCGCCCCCAGTAGATGGCAAGGCTAATGAAGAGTTAATTAAACTACTAGCCGAAAAATTTGATGTGTCCAAATCCCGTATCAGAATTAAGACTGGTTTATCTTATCGGCAAAAATTGATTGAAATTAACACTGATACTGAGTGTTAATTATTTTATTGTTACTTTACTGTTTGGTTGTGAATAGCTTCATTCGATGTATTCCTTGATAACGCCAGGGAAGACAAGCCAAAGACTTGTAAAGCAGAATTTTTACTCTTGTATAATACTGATATATCTCGGCTGAGTTTTGACGCGTTCTATCCAAGCTTGAATAGCAGGAAATTGTGTCAAATCAAACCCACCTTCATCAGCTACATGAGTATAAGCAAACAACGCAATATCAGCAATAGTGTAACGCTCTCCCACAAAAAAAGTATGAGAGGTTAAATGATTTTCCATCAAGCTAAGTGCTGCATAACCAGGTTTACGTTTTTGCTCTATGGCTTCACGATATTCTTCAGCTTTACCTAAAATTGAAATCCAAAATCTTGATGTAGCAATAAACGGTTCATGGCTAGATTGCTCAAAAAACAACCATTGCAGCACCTGCGATCGCGAAAAGCGGTCATAAGGTAAAAATTCTGTGCATTCGCTTAGATATACCAAGATGGCATTTGATTCAGCTAAGTATTTCCCTGACTCAATTTCCAAAGTTGGTATCTTACCGTTAGGATTTTTACTTAAAAATTCCGGTGTTCTAGTCTCGCCTTTCAAGATGTTAACCTCTACCCTCTCAAAGGGCATACCTAGTTGTGTCAATAAAAGACGTATCTTATAACCATTGCCTGAAGGTAAAAAATCGTACAAACGTAGCGTTTCCATGCCAAAAGTATAGTGAGGAATATGTTGATAATTGACAGCTCAAAATACAATATTTTACCAAATGTTTCTCAAAAAACCGGATATTTTTTGATATTTTTAGTTTCTGAGTGCAATGCATAATTGTTCGCAGAAATAAAAAAAGTATTATTTTTTTCTAGTATTTAGATGTTTAATCTTAGTCAGTAGTCGAGAATAAAAGTATGTGTGGAAGATTTACTTTAAACCAGCCAGCAGAGGCTTTAGCCCATATTTTCCATGTTCAGCAGGTTCTGGATTTAGCAGCCAAATATAACATTGCACCTACGCAAATGGTGGCAACAGTGTTACATAAAATTGATCGTGACAAGCGAGAATTTCAGCAGTTACGTTGGGGATTAATTCCCTCATGGGCCAAAGATTTAGGAATAGGGGCGAAACTGATCAATGCTAGGGCAGAAACTGCTGCCGAAAAACCCTCTTTTCGGTCAGCTTTCAAGCACCGACGCTGTTTAGTACTAGCTGATGGCTTTTATGAGTGGCAAAGACAACAAGGCAAGAAGCAGCCGTTTTATTTTCGTCTTCAAGATGGACAACCTTTTGCCTTTGCGGGTTTGTGGGAAACTTGGCAGTCGTCTTCCAATGAGGAAATAACTTCTTGTACAATTTTGACAACGGCCGCTAACGAACTACTGCAACCCATCCACGATCGGATGCCAGTGATCTTAGAGCCGCAAGATTACGATTTATGGCTAAATCCCCAAGTGCAAACCCCCCAACCACTACAGCAGCTATTGCGTCCTTATCCAGCGCCAGCAATGACTGTCTACCCAGTTAGCACCTTAGTGAACAACCCGCGACACAATAGTCCAGAATGCGTCATGCCCATTAGCGGGGACTAGGGTCTGGGACTGTATACTATGGACTAGGAGAATCTTTACAAGAAACAGACGGGAGTTTGAAAGCTACGGAGGAACAGGCGCACAGCGCCGCAAATACCGTGCTTCTTAGAATCCCCGTGTCTTTAAACCGGAAAGAGGTCAATCTGTAACCTGTAATTTATTCCCTTCGTCAGTACCCAATACCCAGTCCCCATCCTCCAAATAGCTGCAAAACCGTAGAGGTGAATATGCCAAGAACGCAAAAAAACGATAACTTTGTTGACAAATCCTTTACAGTGATGGCAGATATCATCTTGAAGATATTGCCAGCAAATAAAAAAGCTAAAGAAGCATTTGTGTATTACCGAGATGGCATGTCGGCCCAGGCAGAGGGAGAATATGCTGAAGCATTGGAATACTATGAAGAAGCTCTAACACTAGAGGAAGATACCAACGATCGCGGCTATATTCTTTACAATATGGGGCTAATTTATGCCAGTAACGGCGATCACAGTAAAGCTTTAGAGTTGTATCATCAGGCAATTGAGCTAAACCCACGTTTACCCCAAGCCTTGAATAACATCGCCGTAATTTACCACTACCAAGGCGAAAGAGCTAAAGAAGCTGGGGATAACGACAGCGGCGAAGCACTATTTGATCAAGCAGCAGACTATTGGATTAGAGCTATTCGCATGGCTCCCAATAACTACATCGAAGCTCAAAACTGGTTGAAAACCACTGGGCGATCGCAAATTGACGTATTCTTTTAGTCAAGAGTCAAGAGTCAAGAGTCAAGAGTCAGGAGTCAAGAGTCAAGAGTTATTAAATTAACTACTGACCATTGACCATTGACCATTGACCATTGACCTTTGACCTTTGACCTTTGACCATTGACCTTTGACCATTGACCATTGACCTTTGACCATTGACCATTGACTTTTTACTAAACCATGATCGACCGTGAACAAGTTCGCAAAGTAGCCAATCTCGCTCGTTTAGAATTGACGCCAGAAGAAGAGGAGCAATTTACTTCTCAATTAGGAAATATTCTAGACTATGTTCAACAAATGAATGAACTTGATGTCAGTAATGTCACTCCGACAACGCGAGCTATTGATGTTAGTAATGTGACGCGAGAAGATGAGTTACAACCATATTCTGACCGGGAAGCCATTCTTAACAGTGCGCCTGAACAAGAGGGCGAATTTTTCAAAGTACCAAAAATTCTCAACGCTGAGTAGCCAATAGTCCAAAGTCTAAATATTGACCATTGATTGACTCTTGACTCTTGACTCTTGATGAAGGAGATAACTATGGGTTTAGGAATCCTTGGCTGAGTCAGGGCGCTATCATTTGTATATTTCCTCGGCTTGTCGCACCGCAATTATCCGCCAATTAAAAGGACTAGAAGATGTCATTGGTTTACCAGTAGTTGCTGCCGAAATTGATCAAAACAGCTGGGAATTCACCGATGAACCAGGCAGCATTCCTGATACGGTCAATGGTAACTTAGTTAGCGATCGCCAGCAAACCAACTGACAGTTTTTGAATTCTTAATTCTTATGTCTAACCTGCCACCACTCAATACAGAAACCATTTGGGCAATTCTTGAAGAGAAACTTGATGATGCCACAGTTAACCAGTTGGTATGGCATTATTTAGGCTATCGCTACGACTCATCAACTGAAAGATGGGATACAAGCGAAGTTGCTCCCGAATGGCACGATGAATACCCACAACCGCCAGATTTTATTGATAGTCGCCCTGCAATAGTCAAGTTAACTCGCTCCATTCCTTCAGAAAACAAACAAATATTGAAGCAAAACCTAGGTTTCAAAGGTTACAAGATTGGCGAATTTGGCCCTCGGCAAACCCGCAGGGCAACAGCAGCAAATTGGTTATTAAGTTATCTGCAACAAACTAACACTAAAACTGAATAATTTGAAACAGCAGATATTGCAAAATATACAAACTTTTGACAATATTTGCTGTTTTAACTATTAACAATTATCTCTTGATTTTTTAAATAACTTTTTGCAACTATATACAATGTACTTTTGCATTTATTCTTGTAGATAAGACACAAAATTCTAATAAATCTGTATTTTGCTCACATGAAAAACACCATAAATACAGTTAAAAGCAAAAAAATATCCAGAATAAACTCATAATTTATTCCTAAAGATAGAGGAAATTACTATTTAATTATTTCTGTCGATTGATTTTCAAATTTGATTTATCATCGGAGAATACTGCTATTAAGATTTTATATTCCTAACACTTCCATGGCAAAGCCAATTGAATTTAATTTATTTGCACCATACAATAAAGAAGCCTCATTAATAGGTTCTTTTTCCGATTGGCAAGACATCCAAATGGAAAAAGGTGATGATGGTTATTTTCGTACAACTGTTCAACTAGAAGACGGTACTTATCAATATAAATTCCGTGTTCAGTCCAATTCATGGTTTTTTGAGCCAGAACAGTGGGTTGATGTTACAGATCCTTATGCAACCGATATTGATGAATCAACTGGAAAAGATAACGGTATTGTGCGAATTAAAGATGGACAACGTATCGTTGATACTTATGTTTGGCAGCATGATGACAAACCTCTCCCAGCTGACCATGAATTAGTTATATATGAACTACACGTAGCTGACTTTTCTGGTGGTGAAGATGACCCTCATGCCAGAGGGAAGTATAAGCACGTTATTGAAAAATTAGATCACCTGACTGAATTAGGAATTAACGCTATTGAATTGATGCCACTCAAAGAATATCCTGGCGATTATAGCTGGGGTTATAACCCCCGTCACTTCTTTGCAACAGAATCTAGTTATGGTTCTACTGCTGAGTTAAAGCAGCTGATTGATGAGTGTCATAACCGAGGTATTCGCGTCATTATTGACGGTATTTATAACCACTCAGAAGCCGGCAGTCCTTTAACACAAATAGACCATGATTATTGGTATCACCATGAGCCACGTGACCCTGATAATAACTGGGGGCCTGAATTTAATTACGAGCATTACGACGATAAATTAGACACTTATCCTGCGCGTAAATTTATCGGTGATACGATCCGTTTTTGGGTTGGAGAATATCACATAGATGGTATCCGTTATGATGCGGCACGACAAATTGCCAACTACGACTTCATGCACTGGATTGTTCAAGAAGCAAAAAATACTGCTAGCATGAAGCCTTTTTACAATGTTGCTGAACATATTCCAGAAACTACTAGCATCACCAATGTAGATGGGCCAATGGATGGTTGCTGGCATGACAGCTTCTATCACTGCATTCTAGAGCATATCTGCGGCGATACATTTGATTTAGAGCGCCTCAAAGATGTCATTGACTGCAAGCGTCAAGGCTTCATGGGTGCCACAAATGTGGTAAATTATTTAACTAACCATGACCACAACCACGTTATGGTTGAAATGGGAAACCGTGAGATTTTTGACGAAGATGCTTTTAGGCGAACTAAATTAGGAGCAGCAATTCTCATGACAGCAGTCGGAGTGCCTTTGATTTGGATGGGTGAAGAGTTTGGCGAGTATAAACCCAAAACTCCAGAGTCAGCTAAAATCGATTGGACACTGTTGGGTAATGACCTAAATCGTGGCTTGTTTGAATACTACAAAGGCTTAACCAACCTGCGTAAAAACAATCATGCTCTCTACACAGAAAATATCGATTTCATCCACGAAAATCCAGAGACAAAGGTACTAGCTTATAGCCGCTGGAATGATGAAGGTTCTCGTGTTGTTGTTGTAACCAATTTCTCAGAAAATTTCCTTGGTGGTTATCACGTTCCTAACTTTCCTAGTAGTGGCACATGGCACGAATGGACAGGTGATTATGATGTTGAAGCTGGTGATGATGGTATCCTGACAGACTTAGGGCCTTATGAAGCTAAAGTGTTTGTGTGGCATTAGTTAGTTGACAAGATTCTAGATTCCATTCCATTCCAGATTCCCGACTTATTATTTAAGTCGGGAATCTAAGTTTTATAAAATAGACAAAATAGTTGCTTTGAAAAAATTTTATAATTCTATATTACATTTTTGTTTAAAATAGAATGGCACAAATTATCAGGACTGCGCCATGCATAACAAGTTATTTAATACTAATATTGATAATGACCATGTTTTATTAACTCCTAATGAAGTTAAATCAAAATTACCTTTAACACAATTAGCAGAACAAACAGTTTTAAACTATAGACAAGAAATAGAACATATACTAGATTTTCAAGACCGCCGAAAATTTATAGTTGTTGGGCCATGCTCAATCCATGATCCAAATGCAGCGATAGAATATTCCGAGAGGCTGAAATATTTGGCGGAGAAAGTCAAGGATAAGCTGCTCTTAATTATGAGGGTATACTTTGAAAAACCTAGAACAACTGTAGGATGGAAAGGTTTGATTAATGATCCAGATATGGATGACTCTTTCCATGTAGAGAATGGTCTATTAATTGCCCGTAGCCTATTATTAAAAATTACGGAATTGGGATTACCCGCTGGCACAGAAGCATTAGATCCGATAATACCACAGTACATTAGTGAATTAATTACATGGTCTGCCATTGGGGCACGAACAACTGAATCACAAACTCATCGCGAAATGGCAAGCGGACTTTCAATGCCTGTGGGTTTTAAAAATGGTACTGATGGTAATATTCAAGTAGCTTTAAATGCTCTGCAATCGGCTAGGAGTCCTCACAATTTTCTCGGAATTAATCAAAACGGACAAGTAAGCGTATTTAAAACTAGAGGCAATGCTTACGGACATGTAATTTTAAGAGGCGGTAATCAGCCCAATTTTGATGCAGCAAATATCAAACTGGTAGAAGAAAAATTAAAACAAGGAAATTTATCGCCAAGAATTGTTATTGACTGTAGCCACGGCAATACAAATAAAGATTACAGATTACAATCTCAAGTATTGGAAAATGTTATTCAACAAATAGTAGATGGTAATACATCAATAGTTGGAATGATGTTGGAATCAAACTTATATGAAGGAAATCAACCAATTATTGATAAAAGAGAAGAATTAAAATATGGTGTTTCTGTAACAGACAAATGTATTAACTGGGAAGAAACTGAAAAAATTATTTTGGCTGCCCACGAAAGACTTAAGTAATTAACCGTTTAAACGCAGAGTAGCATAGAGAAATAACTCTGTGTACCTCTGCGTTTAACCTCTGCGTTTAGAAAATTACAAAATCGTCCCAGTTTCTTTCAAATAAACCCGTGTGAATGGCTCGTCTTCTCCCAAGGTGTAGTCTTCAATCAACCCTTTGCGACGGATAGAAATGTCGTTTTCTTTTCTAATCACCACAGTAGAATCGTTGAAGACATCCCGCACTAGCATCATCTCAGTTTCGGTAGGATTATCCAGAACAACCATATTACTATTCTGGTAAAACATACCTTCTTCTTTTAGGACATCTTCATTGTACTCGGCAATCAGTAAATCAAGTTTTGGATTACGGAGCAAAATTTGGACGTTGCTATTGTAATCTTTACCGAATACTTTTTTAGACCGATTCACAAAAACTGCGTCACGACAAATAGCGCCTATTGTCCAGTCAGGATGTTGTAAAAGAATATGATCAATTGTTTCTTGCAGCTCCTCCACTGAGATTTTATTAAAGGTGATAATCGGTATTCTGGCATCCGTACCCGACTCAAAAAATGTTTCTAATATATGAGAAGGTACATCAACACTTTCACCAACCGCCGGTTTAAGATGCATCAAAATGCCAGGTGCAGCATTGATTTCCAAAATCGCAAAGTTACTGGTTTTCCAAGATTCTGCGAGACTTTTGGTAATAACATCAATACCGAGACAAGTTAGCTCAAAGTGTTGGGCAATATCTTGCGCCAAAATGATATTGTCGTGGTGAACTGTATCTGTAGCATTGATGCTCATACCTCCAGCTGAAAGATTAGCAACTTTGCGAAGGTAAACGGTGCGGTCTTTCTTAATAACGCTGTCCAGTGATAAACCTTGTTCTTCTAGATAGAGTTGCATCGCCTCATCACGTTGAATCTTACTCATAGGCGAGGTGGGTGTATCCAAACGTCCAGGTTTTCGGTTTTCTTGCCAAATTAACTCTTCAATGGTTGAATTACCATCACCAACAACCGATGCTGGACGGCGTTCGGTAGCGGCGACGAATTTACCATTGACACACAACAACCGAAAATCTGCTCCGGGAATGCTTTTTTCGACAATTATCAGCGTTGACTGTTCTTCTGGAATTGCTGCAAGTGCCCTATTGTAAGCAGATACCAGCTCTTGTGCATCTTGCACATCAGCAGTTACGCCAATTCCTTTATGACCGACTACAGGCTTAACTGCTACTGGGTAGCCAATTTCTTTTGCTACCCCTAAGGCTTTCTTCTCAGAAACAACGATATCACCTTTAGGTACTGGGAAACCCAAAGTTTTTAAGAATGCCTTACAGTCATCTTTGCGGGTGGTGAACTCCGAATCTAGATGACTATCACAGTTAAATGTTGTTGCTACCCCCCGGACATGTTTTTTGCCAAAGCCGTATTGCATCAGTCCTTCTTCCCATAAATAAAAGGTGGGAATACCTTTTTCGTAGGCTGTTCGCAATAAGGCGTAAACAGTGGGGCCGCCGTAGACAGATTGTCGGAATCGTCTTTGAAGCCTCACCAGCTGTTCGTCAAAAAGAAAGTCTTCTTTTTGGCTAATGGTTTCAAACCAATCCCAAACAAAGTAGACAACCTCTCTAGTGGTACGTTCATACAGTGATTGGACGCCAATCCGCACGAAATCTGGATATGGCTTGACACTCCAATGGTTGAGGTGCAAATCCATGTCCAGTTTTCCCACTTCTGAAACAACTTGGGCAAACAGATGAGCATGAGATTCGTAGGTTTGCTCGCCTAAGAGTGGATAGCGATCGCTAATAATTGAAATATAATCCTCAAGGGGCAGAGGCTCTCTATACTCAGTTAGAGCAAAATCAAATACTAGCGCCCCTGTATCCAAATAAAAGTTGGGCCCAATGTAATGCTTGAAGTTGAAAATATCAAATACATCAGATTTTCGAGCATTAATACGGACTGCATCGCTTTTTTGTTGAACCATTGATTCTAAACCTTTGGCTAAACACCCTGAAATGTAGACTCTGAGTTACGGTTAATCAGACTTAATAATTGCAGATTGATTCACATTGTTTTTTGGGCAGCGATGGCAAAGCCATGATTTTCTCAGCCTTAACTTAACCCGCCTTAACATAACCCTAATCCTCAGCATTTTCAACTATCTCAAGGCATAATTAAACCTCTATTACTTAGTAAAAAATAAATATCAGTCTGTATAAAACCATTAGGAGTGAGCAAAGATATAACCTTTGAGAGGTGCAAGACTCCTTGAAATTTTGTATAAATAATAATCAGGCTATTAAAAGTACAGCAAATTATGAATAGCACACAAGCTGGTCTAAGATATGAAATTCGACAACTTGCTGAAGAAGCTTTTCACCGCAGGCTAATTTCTGGGCATGGAGATGGGCCAGAATTCAATGAGTATCAAATTGTCTACCAGGGGAAACCAAGGCATCTTCCACTAGATCAAGCTTACTTGTTCTTAACTAACTTACTTTACAGAAATAGTATTCACTAAAGTCTATAAGTGAGATATGTAGCTTTAAATATTCAATAGCAGTCAACTAGAATTAATACAAAAATTCAGCTTTGATTGTTATTTTGCCACTCATAAATTGTGCAGCATCTATTATAAATTCTTCAAATGTTGCATAATGAATCTATAACTTGCAATTCCTAATAAGATGAACAATGCCTCTAGATAATAGCTCTAGAGGCTATTGAATGAGTAATTTAAATTTTCCACATAAAAATTATTTTTTAAGGAAGCGATGATTTTTATTCTTTTCCTTAAAATTTTTCTGTGCTGAGTTGCGATCGCACATCTTACTTTGACATTTTGTATCGTAATCTACCAAATGAGTGATTCTACAGTTTTGATTGTCATGCTTTATTGAAATTTATCAACCAAATCAGGAGGCATCATGGCGGATAATACAACCAAACGGCAACTAGTAATTATTGGAGGAGCTGAAGATAAAGAGAATGACTCCCAAATTCTTAGAGAGTTTGTACGTCGTGCTGGCGGTACAAAGGCGTGTATTGTGATTATGACAGCAGCCACAGAACTACCAAGAGAAGTGGGAGAAAATTATATTAGAGTATTTGAGCGGTTGGGAGCCGAGAATGTTCGTATTGTTGACACCGAATCCCGTGAAGATGCAACCTCATCCACAGCGTTGGAAGCTATTCACAAAGCAACTGGTGTATTTTTTACTGGGGGAGACCAAGCTCGGATTACCAGCATCCTTAAAGATACTGAAATCGATGCAGCTATTCATAAACGCTTCTCTGAAGGCATAGTTATCGCAGGCACAAGCGCTGGTGCTGCTGTAATGCCAGATAAAATGATTGTGGAAGGAGACTCGCAGACAAACCCACGAATTGAAGTTGTAGAGATGGGGCCTGGTCTTGGTTTCTTACCAGGAGTAGTAATCGACCAGCACTTTTCTCAGCGCGGACGTTTGGGACGTTTAATTGCAGCTTTGCTACAAGAGCCTGCTGTCTTGGGATTCGGTATTGACGAAAACACAGCTATGGTTGTTACCGATAACCAAATTGAAGTGATTGGAGAAGGTGTAGTCACGATTGTAGATGAATCAGAGGCTACATATAATAATCTCGATGAAATTTTGAAAGATGAGCCTTTAGCAATTTTCAACTCAAAGCTTCATATCTTGCCAAATGGCTACAAATTTGACCTCAAAACCCGCCAGCCCATTCTAAATAATGGCTCCGTACCAGTTGGTTCAACAAACACCTAACTTTTAGCAGATACATTTAAATTGAGTGAGTAGTTAATCTATGTAAAATAGTGGCATTCACCTTTTAAATATCCTCCCAACCGACTCTAAAAAGGGGAACTTGCCCCTATTTGAGAGGATAGAAGGGAGGATTAATTATTTTATTATTACTTGAGAAAGAAGCTAGAAATATTATTAAATTACAAAATATTTTATTAATTGTTTCATGTAAAAATTCTCTGCGATGGTTGAAATGCCAGGTTTAATTGAATTTACGTTGTTTGCTCCTCGAAATAAAGAAGTAGCTTTAATAGGGTCTTTTTCGGATTGGAAAGAAATGCCAATGCGAAAAGGTGAGGATGGATATTTTCGGACTCAAGCCCAACTAGAAGACGGCGTTTATGAATACAAGTTTCGTATTCAAAGCAAGAGTCCAAATTTTGCACAAGATGAATGGGTAGATGTTATAGATCCCTATGCAACAAATGTTAATGAAGATAAAAATTGTGGTGTAGTGCAAATTAAAGAAGGTCAACGTATTGTTGATACTTACATTTGGCAACATGACGAAATGCCATTGCCGGATAATCGGGAATTAGTTATATATGAAATGCACGTTGCAGATTTTACTGGTAATCAGGTGAATCCTAATAAACGGGGTAAATATTTAGGAGTCATCGAAAAGCTAGATTATCTTTGTGAATTGGGGATTAATGCAATTGAATTAATGCCAGTTAATGAATATCCTGGTGATTATAGTTGGGGCTATAAAGTTCGCCACTTCTTCGCTACAGAATCTAGTTACGGTTCAACAGAAGATTTAAAGCGGTTAATTGACAAGTGTCATGGTAGAGGCATTCGCGTTTTCATGGATGGAATTTATAACCATACAGATAAGGAATGCCCATTAATGCTGATTGACCGGAATTACTGGTACTACGAACATGCACATTATCCTGAAGACCCAGATAATTACTGGGGCCCAGAGTTTAACTATAATAATTATGACCAAGAGTTAGATGTTAAGCCTGCATGGAAATACATTGGGGACGTAGTGCAATTTTGGATTAAAGAGTATCACATAGATGGAATTCGTTTTGATGCAGTACGTCAATTGAATAACTTTGAATTTCTAGGCTGGTTGGCTGAGCAGGGGAAAAACCATGTTGCACCTAAACAGTTTTATAATATTGCCGAACATATTCCCGATACAAGTAATGTAGTCAAGCCAGATGGCCCGTTAGATGCTTGTTGGCATGAGAGTTTTCACTACTTTGTAGTTCCACTTATTTGTGGAGAAAAATTTGAATTAGAACAATTAAAGCAAGTTTTAGATCCCAGACAGCAAGGTTATGCGATCGCAACAAATGTGATCAATTATTTGGCAACTCACGATCGCGAGCGTTTGTTACGAGAATTAGGCAATCATGCTGTCTTTGACGCAGATGCATTTGGGCGAGCAAAGTTAGCAGCCGTTCTGTTAATGACAGCGATGGGTATACCGATGCTGTGGATGGGAGAAGAATTTGGCGAATACCAGCAAAAAAGCGAAAGCGTGACTAAGCCGCAGAAAATTACTTGGTCTTTGTTGGAAGGCGAACAGAATCGTAATTTACTTGAGTATTATAAAAAACTCATTGCCTTACGCAAGGAAAATCTAGCTTTGCAAAGTGACAATATAGAGTTTTTCCACGAAAATGCAGATGCTAAAGTGCTGGCTTATACCCGTTGGGATGAAGAGGGTTCGGATGTCGTTGTCGTGGCAAATTTCTCCGACCAGAATCTAAATCAATATGAAATTTCAGACTTCCCAACTGCTGAGTATTGGCGAGATTGGTTCGGCAACTGTGAGGTGGAAGCTGGGGAGGATGGTTTAGTCACGAACTTGCCAAGCCATACAGCCAAGATATTTGTTTCACAGTAATTATCCTGCTTCTAATACAATACGCTACTGTTTTACTCTAAGCTCGACTTTATCCAAAATTAAAAACTTGGCTTTCTTTATTCGGCAAAAACCCTGGCTTTTTGGCAAATACTTTTTCCACGTCACAGATTATGGATGAAGTTAAAAAAGTAAAACTACCGTCACACAAAGGTTTTAGCGATAGCGTTCGCGTTGCCAAAAAATGGATAAAGTCGAGCTTAACTATTAATCGCGTCTTCTACTTCTGAATTCTGCTAGAGGTATCGCAAAGCGAGCGATCGCCTTCCTCCACTGCTATATTAGTTTTCAAATAATCCTTTACCAGAGCACAACCATAAGTCAGTGCATCTAGACTGACAATTCGCGGCAAATTCCACAAAATAAGTGTATTGTCATCACCCCCTGAGACTAGAAAAGTCCCATCGCGGCTGATCGCAATTTCCCTAATTGCTGCGGTATGTCCTCTGAGGGTCATTATTTCCGTACCATCTAGCTTCCAAAGTTTGATAGTAGCATCCACGCTACCAGAAGCAACTATTTTTCCATCGGGACTAAAGGCAACTCCCCAAATCCCGGCGCTGTGGCCTTTAAGAGTTTGATCAAGACGGTAGCTTCCACCTATACTTTCTCGCCGCCAAAGTTTAACAGTTGTGTCTTCACTTGCTGAAGCTATGGTTTGACCATCAGGGCTAAAAGCTACTCCTACAACCCAACTAGTGTGACCTTGGAGAGTTTGTACAAGCTTAGCGTTTTCCCAGCCCGAACTGTCTCGTTTCCAGAGTTTTACTGTCCTATTTAGACTTGTGGCAGCAACGATTTGACCATCAGGACTAAAAGCGACTCCCCAAAACCCCATTTTGTCACTTTGAAGCGTCTTGAGCAAGGTGCCGTCTCGCTTCCAGAGTCTCACCGTTCCGTCGAAACTGCCAGAGGCAAGGAACTGACCATCAGGGCTAAAGGCTACTCCCCAGACCGAAGCAGTATGACCTTTTAAAGTTTTGAGCAAGATGCCCCTTCGGGGTTCCCCAGTTGCCTCCGGAGGAGCCAGCGCGGTCTTCTCCCAAGGGGAGACGCCAAGGGCGATGGGGGTTTCCCCCATGAGCGACTGGCGTTGGATACCCTCCTTCAGCGCTGGCTCACCGTCTAGCTTCCACAGTTTAATGGTGCTATCTTCACTTGCCGAGGCGAGTATCTGACCGTCAGAACTGAAAGCGACTGCCTTAACTGCTGCCTGATGACCTTTGAGAGTTGCAATTTCTGTACCATCACGTCGCCAAAGCTTAATTGTTTTATCTATACTTGCTGAGGCAATTAGAGAACTGTCAGGACTGATATCTACTGCTAGAACAGCCGCTGTATGACGGGAAAAACGGTTGTACTCATCTGCTCCATAAACTGCTTGCCGTAATACATTGTCCACCTGACGTTGAATATTTGTGTTTGATTTATCTAATTTTTGCAGTTGATGTTTGGCTTTTATTGCTTCTATGAGGGCATCAAATCTGCGATTGGAGGCAAACAGTCCCTCAGAAGAGGATACAAGCGCTCGAATTTCGCTGCTCCTAGCTTGATTCTCACTTTTGAGAGCTTGGCGGTACAAAATGAAAATCTCTACCCCCAAACCGCTAGAGACAAACAACCCGATACATACTGCACCTAGCACAAATCTTTGCAATGAAGCCGTTCTTTTCTCTTGTATTAGTCGTACTTCTACTTCTTTAGCCCGTGCTGCCTCCAATGCTATTTGCACTTCTCGCCGTTCGCATTCTTGACTAGCGGCTAAAAATTGATAATCCAAATTGCTCAGACTTTTTCCCTGCACCCAGTTTTGAGTATCTCTTAGAGCCTGTCCTCGCAACAGACGCGATTCATCTTGATAGCAAGAGGCTACCCAAGCATTGAATGTTTGGGAGTAAGGACGGAGATTGTCTAACTGTCTGCTCACCCATTGAGCATTAAAGACACTCCGATAGATGGGGTTTTTGATCTTGAGATAGCCGTTGTGTTTCTCCACTAAACCAGATAACAACAGTTCTATCTGTTCTCGACTATCATCGCTCGGTACAGGATGAAGAGGCACAGAGGAAAACTCTTCTTTTCTGCTCCCTAATGCCTCAGCTTGCAACACTTGTTGGTAAAGTCCTAGTAATCTTCCTACTCGGTGTTCTTGGAAAAGTAGGCGATTGCGAATCGTGCGGAGGTGTTCTGGATCATCCTTTGATTCCCAGTTTTGGATAATTTGCGATCGCACAAGTTCTTCTACCCAAGATGCTACGCTTTCTACTGGTAACTCAATTTTTTTATTTGATGCTTCTAAAGCTTTCTGGGCAATTAATCGACAGATTTTTTGGGTAAGAAACGGTTGTCCCTCTGTCCAGTAAATAATTTCTCGCAGTACTGCTTCACTTTGGCTAATTGCTTCCTCTAACCCTTTGAGCAATGGTGTGGCTTCATGCAATTGAAAGCCGTATAACTCAATTGCTGTACCAATGTTAAAAGGTGTTCGGCGTTTGTCTGCAATTAGATCAGATGGACTGGCTACTCCAAATAATGCAAACCCCAAGCGTTGAAATTTCGGGTCGTCTGCTTGCTGATTGTAGCAATGACGAATCCAGGCAAAAAAGTCACTCACAGGAAAAGTCAAACTCAACAAACTGTCAATCTCATCAATAAGGATGAAAATGCGATCGCCTTTTTGAGTATTTGGTAGCAACACTTCTTCAACGAACTGGTTTAGTTTCTGCACCGAGGAAATGCCTGCTTGCATCTCCCACCATTGCTTAAAGTTGACTTGTTTCACCAGATCTAAGCTGTAGAACAAGCTGACAATCACACCTTTATACCATTGTTCTGGTGTAGTATCTTCACTACCCAAGCGCGTCATGTCCAAATAAACACACTTGTAGCCTTCTTGTCTGAGATGATAACTTGTACGCTGTAGTAGAGATGACTTTCCCATCTGGCGAGAGTTTAAGACATAACAAAAATCACCAGCTTTCAGACTTGCATAAAGTTGTTCATCTGCCTGACGGACAATGTATGTGAGATCGTCACTGTGGAGACTGCCCCCTACTTGGTATCTCATATAGAAGTATTTTTAAAAAACAAAAAAACTAACATAATCATTAGCAATTTGTAGATAATTTTTTGACATCCAACATCGCAAATTTCACAGCACAGTTCAATGCATAGACACACAGTGCAAAGCCTTAGATCCGCCTCTGCGCTTTTCGTTAGACATCGTTAGCAAAATTTGCTGCCGATAAAAACTTGAGATTACAAAGCTTAACAAAAGTCTCCAACTTGCCCTAACTTGGGATTATATCGCTTCTCTAAATTACATGAATTAAGATGCTGAGTACAGCGATCGCTAAATTTTTAGAGAATGTTTTAAAAGTCCATTTTCATGTATCCTGGCGATTAGAAATCGCGCACCACTTGCTACAAGTCGGGAAACCCTTGACGCTCGTTCGCCCTTGGCGTCTACCCTTGGGAGAAGACTCGCTACCGCTTCTCTACGAGACGCTACGCGAACGCTAATACCAACGCAGTGGCTTGACTACACCAGACAAAACCTGCCTTTGCAGATTAACAAACCCTTGATTTGGTGTTAGTCCACGGAGATAAACTTTGGTTGTGTAGTAGCGAATTATTATATTCGCCGAAAACTTTTAAAACATCCTCTTAGAGCAAAATTTTTGTAAATAAAAAACCATCCCTCATCCCCCATGCCCCATGCCCCATC
>NZ_JADEXR010000009.1 GCF_015206995.1 aff. Roholtiella sp. LEGE 12411
TNTGTATAAGAGACAGCCCCATGCCCCATGCCCAATGCCCCATGCCCAATGCCCATTGATTCATAAATAATACTGCCGCGATCGCTCATTTTATTTGGCGCGTTAACAACAGGTAACGCACCAAATCACACCAGAATTAAGCTGTAGCGCACCTAAATTGAACATCTTTTAGTTTAAATAGTCACGCATTCCAGAGTCCAGAGTCCAGATTAGCCTTGACACTTGACACTTGACACTTGACACTCTTCATGAGTGACTATGCAAATTTATTTGCGTAACAGCTTAATTAGGTAAAACCTGCCGCAATGCAGCTAAAAGTTGGTCAACACTTTCTTTGCGACTGTTAAAACCCATCAGTCCAACCCGCCAGACTTTACCAGCTAACTCACCAAGACCACCACCGATTTCAATACCATATTCATTCAGTAATTGCCGTGCAATTGCTTTACCATCTACTCCGGGTGGAATGCACACAGTAGTAAGCGTTGGTAGCCGGAACTCTTGCTCGACGTGCAAACTTAGTCCTAAATCTTCCAAACCTTCCCAAAGATAGTCTACATTCTTTTGATGACGCTGCCAGCAGTTTGCCAGCCCCTCCTCTGCAACCAAACGCAGTGCTTCCCGTAATGCATAATAAAGGTTAATAGGTGCTGTATGGTGATAGGTGCGTTCAGTACCCCAATATTTGCCCAGCAACGACATATCTAAATACCAATTCGCAACCTTTGTGCGGCGCTGCTGCAATTTCTCAACTGCACGCTGACTCATAGTAAAAGGCGAAGCACCGGGTGGACAACCCAAACCTTTTTGGCTACAGCTATAGGCCAAGTCAACTCCCCAAGCATCTAAAAACAAGGGGACACCACCCAAACTCGTCACCGTATCCACCAGTAGCAGAGTGCCAAATTCAGCACACACCTCAGCTACTCCTTCCAAGGGTTGACGTGCGCCAGTAGAGGTTTCAGCATGAACTAGAGCCAGAATAACCGGACGATGAGTTTCTACAGCAGTTCGGAGTTCTTCCAAGGTGAAGACTTGTCCCCAAGCTTTTGTAATAGTTCGTACATCGGCACCATATCGCCCAGCCATATCAACCAGGCGATTTCCAAAGTAACCAGCTACACCAATTAAAACCACATCACCAGGTTCTGTGACATTAGCAATTGTCGCCTCCATAGCAGCCGTTCCCGTCCCGCTGACTGCAATAGTCAATGGGTTTTCTGTCTGCCATACATAGCGTAGCAAGGATTGAATCTCATCCATCAGTGCCAGAAAAGCTGGATCAAGATGCCCAACAGGGGAAGTATTCATCGCCTGGAGAACTGTGGGATGGGCATTTGAGGGCCCTGGCCCCAGTAGCAGGCGGGATGGTATTTCTAAAGGCGCAAGTTGCAAGCGCTGACTGTCGTTAATTGCAATTGTTTGCGTCATAATTTATCCTTGTTAGATCATACTTACCGGATCATAGAGCGATCGCAGACTTGGTTGTGAAACTAACAGTCAATTGATTTGGTGTTAGTCCACCTCTGTGGACTTTGGTTGTGTAGTAGCAAATTATATTCGCTGAGGACTTTTCAAACAACCTATAAACCTATAATATGATGTACGATCGCTTCTGCTGTTGGAACATTAGTTGCAAGTAGAACTTGATTAATGTTACATATTCTCAGCAGCGCTTCTTCACTTTCTTGATTAGGCTGAGGTTGCAGAAAATCTCTCAAGAAAATAACTGCTAAAACATCTCCTGAGCTAACTAATGAAGCAATTGTTAGATATCCTCCAGATGTTGCTGCTGAAATTTCTTGACTGATAGTTATACCTGTCTGTTGATGTAAAACTTCACTAACAGATGGCCAAGTGATTGTGAAGCTCTGCGAGAAAAATTCTTGATACTGAGCAACAA
The DNA here is from genome assembly GCF_015206995.1 of aff. Roholtiella sp. LEGE 12411. GTDB lineage: Bacteria > Cyanobacteriota > Cyanobacteriia > Cyanobacteriales > Nostocaceae > Komarekiella. The sequence goes on from NZ_JADEXR010000009.1 coordinate 1,904, forward strand.
ATTCGGCAAGTTGTGATTTTTTACTTTCGTGAGCTATGAGCACTATATTTCTGTGAGTGACCATTTGAGGATAGTCACCAACATTTGCTGCTTCTGCAATCTCATCAGACAAAGCTTCCTCTGTTGTCTCTAAATGCAAATCAGTATATTCAAAGACTTTGCTTCCCTTTGCAGGAACAAAATTGACAGCTACCTCACCAAAGCCTACACTAACTTCTTCTCTGGGTGTAGTACTAAAATCAATATATTGATTGCTGAATACTTCCAAAACTTCTGGCTGAGCTTTAATTGTGTCATTGTGTGCAGTAAATACCTCAAAAACTTCGCTCACTTTCTTAGATATATCTAAATCTGTAGCTTCAGAGCTAATAACTTCTAGGACTGTACTTTCCTCTTCAGATGCTCGGCTCATCTCACGTGGTTGCACAAAGTCAGCTTCTGCTGCAAGTGCTGTCTCAAAAACCATAAGTTCATTGTTGATAGCTTCCAGAACTTCTAACTCGTCAACATCTATGGTGATTTCTTCTGCAACAGATGTACCTAAATCCCCAACTTCATCACCAACAGCTTCTGGAACTTTGCTTACCATCTCTGGTGGTTGAATTAGATCTTCAGGGGTAGTTATTGTCTCAGAAACTGGAATGACATCATCAGGCTGAGTAAAAGTAACTTTTGAGCTTTCGCTAATTTCTGAGGAAGCAGTATTGACTATTTCCGAAGTTTCTAATTCACCTATAGTTTGATTAAATACTTCAGCAGAATCATCATTAACTCCTGCTGTTGCTGGATTGGCAATATTGGAACTTTTGAAATTTTCAGTCGTTCCTGATGTAGAAAATAGAGAAGTATCTATAATTTCAGATACTGTTTCTGGCAATTGCTCAGACAAGGGATTGAGTGCTTCCACTACCAGAACATAATCTCCGATCTCGATAATATCCCCATTTTTCAAAATGTATGATTGATCTTCTTCTGCCTGTTTTCCGTTAACTATTGAGCCATTTCTACTGCCAAGATCACAAAAGTAGTAATTTCCACCTTCAATTAAGAATTTTCCATGTAACCGACTGACATCAGGGCTGTCTAGCACTACATCAGAATCAGGAGCGCGACCTATCACCCATTCTCCCTTTATTGTAGTTTCTAAAACCAGGTCAACTTCATTTACTTCATTTACAGTTGGTGAATAGCTAACTTTTATTTTCATATTAATTTGTGGTTAATTTTACTGATTTTATTCACCCAACACTGACGGTTACTGTATTCTAAATTCAAAATATCGTCTTGCGACCAGTAGAAATAATTAGCAATCAAGACTTGCACCACTCTCAGCCAATGCAGTCCGCAGATTTGTAAATACTTACTTAAACTGAGCTATAAAATCATCAATAGCGAGTTTACCACAACCCTGTTATATTGATAAATTTAATTCCTGCATTCATAAGCAAAATTCATCTGTTTAATCACTTACAACTGTCAGCACAATCTTATGCTGCATCTTACCAAAAATGTGACAGGCTATTTCTTTGCAATGTGAAAAGCAGAGATATATGAGAGATGAAGACTACCTTCAAAGTCATCTTCGATTCGATTCTTCAATTCCGAGAACAGGACTTCTTTACTATGTGGTTCTAACTTTATGTACGGCGAATAAGTGTTTAAAAGCATTAAATATTCATCGACAGTGTAGCTAACTTCTGACGTAACTTGACCGGATATTAAGTCTTTAAATTGCCCTGAATCGATGACCATTTTTCCTAAACCTCTCAAGATATTTTCTTGAGTTTTTTGGTCTTCATATCTGTTGAGAGTTGGAGCATATACTTGATATACTTCAGATAAGGATTGATACACTTCGTAGCAAGGTTGTAGTTCCTTGTTCCACAATAAAATCAAGTAACCATTCTCTTTTAGGGCATTTGCCGCTTTTGGATATCCAACTTCTGGTGATATCCAATGAAAAGAAGTTGCTGCTAAGACAATATCAAATTTTTCAACCTCTAGTGTCCACTCTTCAAAAGATGTGTTCTGAATTTCTACATTCGGATACAATTGACAATTTTGTTGAGCTAACTGAAAAAAATTTGGGTTGGGTTCTAAGCAGACCATTGAGCAACCCAATTGAGCAAAGGCTACCGTTGCAGTTGCAGGGCCACATCCAACTTCCAGAATTTTTGAGTCAGTGGAGAGTTGAGCAATCTCTACAACTTGGTGAATCAAATCTTCAGGATAGCGTGGTCTTGCTTTGTTGTAAGCTTCCGCAGCTGGAGAATACCAATTTTTGCGTTGTTCGAGGTCTCTGCTAGAGTAGCTGATTATTGTTTGTTTTAGATCTTCCATAATCTACTTACGAGTAGTGCATCATCAAGCAAGCATAAAACGCCTTTTTGAAGATTGGCAAATTAGAGAAAGATTTTTATTGGTGAACAACTAGCTTAATTCTTGGTTTTCTGAAATATCCGCCGCCTGCGCCCATTTTCAAACGAGGGTTTTCGTAACGGTACTACATCAGCTTCACTACTCTCGCGTGCAACCCTAATCAGTAATCCAGTAGCCACCAAGCTAGCAATCATAGAATTACCACCGTAACTAAACATAGGCAAAGGTAAGCCGGTGGTTGGTAGAGAACCTGTGGCAACACCAATATGCAGCAACGATTGCCCAACCATCAAAATTGTTACACCGATCGCCACTAGTTGATGCACTGGATTTTTAGCCTTCAGTGCCACAATTAATCCGAGTGTGGCGAATAAAGCTAAGAGTGTTAACAACACCATACTGCCAACAAAGCCAAACTCTTCGGCAAACACAGCAAAAATAAAATCAGTATCCTGAATTGGTAGATAAAACAGCTTTTGTTGAGAAAGACCATATCCAGCACCCCATGTTCTCCCAGAACCTACCGCTAGCAGACTTTGCACTAACTGGTAGCCATCCCCTGTAGCATCCGCCCAAGGATCGAGGAATGACATTACCCGCTTACGCTGATATTCTTTAACACTAATACTAAGTATTGCCAACATCACTCCACCGATTGCTGTTCCTCCTAAGTACTTGTAAGGCAATCCAGCTGCTAAGGCAATTAACCAAATAGTCATGCCGCAAAGTGCTGTTGTACTCAAGTTAGGCTGGGCAATAATTCCTAAAAGTACAAAACCAAAAATACCCAGCCAGGTAAAGCGAACCCGCCAACTTATTCGTTCCCATTGGCCAAAAAGCCGTGCGCTTTGCAGCACCAAAAAGGGTTTAATTAATTCCGAGGGTTGAATGGGAACTGGCCCGATGGCTATCCACCGGGCTGCATCAAAAGCTTTCTTTCCTAATCCTGGTATCAATGTGACGAAAATTAATGCCAAAAATAGCATCAAAAACCAATGGGATGACCCCAAAATTTTCTGCAAGGGGAGATTAACAATAATGTTGAATCCAACTAAGGACACTAAGACCCAAATGACTTGACGCTTGAAATAATACAATCCATCATCATGACGGGCGTCAGCGACAGGATAGGATGCTGAGAATAGCATGATTAAGCCGACAAACAGCCAAATCAATGTTAGCCAGCGCAACAACCGTGCTTCTAATGCCCAGGCGGAGACGGAATTACCAAAAATTGGAATTAGGCTACGTAGATTCACGAACAGTACAGGTAAAAAGTTAGGAATTATGAGTTAAGAGTTAGAAATAAAACTGATAAGTCATAACTTATAATACGATGCACCGCTGACATTGAAAAAGGATGCTATGGAGTTTGCTCGCGCGAACTCCGTTTGTGTAATCACGACGTACTGCTTTTTCTACCAGAGCTTTGGCTACTATCGTCTAGGGCTTCAGTTAGAAGGTATCCTGTAGATGTTATATTCTGGTGACTAAACTTGATCTCAAGATATTTATTTAACAAAACTCAATGATGTAACGCGATTCACTGCTTGGCCATCTATAGGTGAGGGAATTTCAACCCAGAACTCAGTTCCCTGTCCAGGTTTTGATACACATCTCAGTGTTCCCCCGTGTTTTTCAACTACAATTTGATAGCTAATTGATAAACCCAATCCTGTACCCTTACCTACAGGCTTAGTTGTGAAAAATGGATCAAACAGTCGTTCCTTAACGGCTTCTGTCATTCCTGAACCGTTATCAGCAATTCGGATAACAACACACTTTTTTTCTATGACTTCTGTAGTAATTGTAATTGTATTAGGATTAGCATGAATTTCTGCGATCGCGCGTTGAGTGTTATAGTTTTCGAGCGCATCAATAGCATTACTAATAATATTCATAAATACTTGATTTAATTGACCAGCATAGCAATCTACTAAAGGCAAATTTCCATAATTTTTAACTATTTTGATGCCTGGATGATCAACGCTATTCTTGAACCTATTTTGTAGAATCAGCAAAGTACTATCGAGTCCTTGGTGGATATCAACCTTTTTCATTTCCGCTTCATCAAGACGAGAGAAGTTCCGAAGGGATAACACAATTTCCGCGATACGTTCGGCTCCTACTTGCATTGAATGTAGGATTTTTGGTAAATCTTCTAGTAAAAAACCTAAATCAATCGCCTCGATGTAATCTTGAATTTCTGACACAGGATTGACATAAAACTGTTGGTAAAGATGCATAAGCTTCAACAGACATTGCGTATAATCTTTTGCATATTTTAAATTCCCGTAAATAAAGTTAACAGGGTTGTTAATTTCGTGAGCTACTCCCGCAACTAATTGCCCCAGACTGGACATTTTCTCGGCTTGAACTAATTGGGCTTGAGTTTGCTGTAGCTCCCTGAGGGATTTTTCCAATTTTTTAGCCTGTGCCTCAGCAATTTCTGCTAAATTCTCCTTGATTTGCAGAGCACTTTGTAATTGTGACCTTTGCTGTTTCAGTTCTTTCGTTAACTTTTTGGCATCAGTCAAAGCAGTATTCTGAGCTTGCAGTAGAAAAAGGAAATCAACAATTGGGTCGTGAATCGCAAAGTCCTTGAGTTTGATACCTAAGGGAGCGAGGCTATTCGTATCTGTAATCCAGGGAGAACCTAAAAAAAATGTTACGTCCTGCTCTGGTACATACATCATCTGACCCTTTAACTGCATTCCATTGTTTAGAAACTCCAATATAAACAGAGCACGGGACTGTTTATTAATTACATCAAAATCGATCGGAATTTTTGGACGATTTATTTGAAAATGCTGCTCAATCAGTCTACCAACTAATGGTTCAGGACTAATGCGTCCTAAAACATCACCAGCTTGTAAAATTTCCCGATTACGGCTAAATGCAAAGTGGAACGGAAAAGCTTTCGCCAGCAACTCTGGCGAAAGAGTAAGGTGAGGAAGAGCCATGCTACTGCGCTCAATTTGATTTATAAAGCACTAAAAATTCATCATGTTCAGCACCCTCATCCCGACTCTGGATTTGGGTAACATGGACTTCAGTATTAAACCTTGTTCCCAATCCCTTAACTAACCCAAGAATCATTGGTGTCAGTCCTTCTCTACTAGAGCGATAGTGTAAATTCAGAGAATCTTCCTCCATCTCAGTACACTCAAATGATGGAGGTTCGAGTTTAGGAAAGCTAACTCCCACACGAGCATGAAGATTGTCAAGATTTTCTAAAAACTCAGGTAGTGTATCCCCACTCATATCCATCATTTCGCCATAGCCTTCTTGGGCTGTGTATTGAACCCAAAATTCTCCAAAGGCTTGCATAATTTCTGAAGGAGATAAACTCAGCACCACACTAGCAGCTTTTACCAGCCTGTGGGTGATGTTATCAGGATAGCCTTCCATACTCAGGAAGACATCTACGTTTACTTCTGCTTTGTGCTTAATTTCTTTCCAAATCTCTTCGCCAAAGTGACTGCACACCATGTCTTGAATCGCCTTGTTCACTAGTCCGTACATGGAAACCTCCTTTTATTGCACCTAACTTTTTTGTCCAAAGAATTTGAATTTAATAACCAATATCCTAAAAAGGTTATTTAAATTACAAGTGTTTCTGTAATCGAGCCTTAATACGTCTTATTTAGAGCTTTAAAAACTGGAAAAAATAGAGTAACATCCCTGGATTCTAGTGCTACAAGCTAGCCTAAATGCATCCGTATTTATACTAAGTATGAACAAGAAGCGATGAATTAGGAGACAAGCTAGATTTAGAGATTTGACGCTGAATTCCATTAAAGAATTGGACACGAGCATCCATTGCTTCAACAATGGCCAACTTCACCTTGATATCCTCCTCGCTCATGCTGATACGAGGTTCAATTACGGCTGCTAGCTTTGCTGCATGACTATCATCCACATTAATATGGACTTCAAAAAAGATTAAGGATTCTTTGGGCAAGGGAGTAGCACCTACAATTCCTTTGTATAGTTGCGTATACAAGGAGCTAACAATTCCTTCGGAAGCATAACAGACAGCACCCAGTGCAGCTAAATACCCGTACTGATGTGGAATCCTTAAGTAAGTCTCAATTAGAGCAAGAGTTTCAGGTGCAGTGGACAGTGCTGTTAAAGTTTTATCGTCAATACCAAGTGCGCGGGTAAACCGACGAAATAACTCTGGATGGGACTGATTTACATCTCCCTGTCCCATTTCGTCAAATAGGTTCTCCAAAATGACTAATTGAGTAGTTTCATCTTGGCAGCACGACAAGATACTAGCTAGGATACGATTAAATTCTTTGGAGAATTTATACATCTGAACAGCTAATAGTTGTACGTCTGGTAGAAATAAATTTCCAGTACGACAGCGGGTTAGGAACTCATGATTCCATAGAGGATGATTATCTGTTATTTCACGGAAAGAATTTTTAACAAGAGAAGATATCTGTGTCATCGTGATACTTGTATGGCTAAATGAAGAGGTTGGTCAAGTAAAGAGCTAAAGAATGATTCATCTATAGCGATATGTTCTGGTGTCACACGCAGTTCCTGTAGAATTGGCATCGTATTAAAGCCAGCATTCTTAAGGGCATTAAAGTAATCCTCAAGAGTTTTGTGAATCAATTGAACATTTAGCCAAGAACCGTCTCGTTTCCAAATACGACCAGGAAACTGTTGGTCTCGCTTGCTGAAGTAGCCTGTACCCTCAACTTGAAAATAAAACGGATATGCAGCTTCTCGCATATATGGAAAAGATGGGTGGGGAACGCTGAATACAAATCGACCGCCGGGACGAAGAATGCGCGCAACTTCCGCCATGCATTCTTCGGTCTGAGCAATTGTCAAATAGTTAAATAGAAAAACTGCAACAACTATGTCAATTTCGCCATCATCAAACTGCTTGAGGTCGGTAGCACATCCTACTTCGTAGCTAATACCTAGGGTATCTTCTGCTTCTTGTAAGCTTGCTGCTGCAATCATGCTTTGGGAAAGGTCTACTCCATGCACTCGTGCAGCGCCTCGTCGGCGTAATTCTCGACTGCAATAACCTTCACCACAACCTATATCTAGTACTTGCAATCCAGCAACAGGCTCACAAAGCTCTAGTACAAAAGGGCGTGCCGTAAAGTCTGAAAGGGAACTAGGCTCTCCTCTAATCCACTCTGATGCCGTACGATTATATAGATTTCTAGTTGAGTTTTTATGGTTCAAAATTGACATTTTTAATTATTTTTTTGACATTTTGCTTGTAATTATCTGAGCACCTATAGGATTCCTATTTAATTTTTGAAAAAACTGCATACACCTCTAACTCCTTTTTTCCTATTCCCTATTCCCTATTCCCTATCCCCCATTCCCTGTCTCTACGAGTCAGTTCACGAATCAAATCGGATTACTATAGATGTACTGTAATCCTATTGAAGTTGTGGATAAAGATTACCTGCTATAAAAAATCATCGAGACTAAATTTGTTTGTGTTCTATTTAGTAACACTGTACAAAGAGTCAATACAATATCAAAGTTGATTAATTGAACTATTTAGGTTTTAACATCTGCTGGTTTTGTTGCTAATGTTAAATTTACCGATTTTTGTCTAACTGCTAACTTTGCAGCTAGAAAGCAGTCTTTTAAAAGAAATGATTAACCTGTATATGATGATGCTGTTAATTTCTTAAAGTAAAAACGATTAAATATAATTTTTCTTCATAAATTCTTGTTTTATAAAAAATCATTTACTTCACATTTTGTTTGTTTAATTTCAGAAATTAAATTACACTTTATCTTAATTTTACTTAAATTAAAAATGCTCACTTTATTTTCAAAAAAAGAAGAGTACAAAGCAGTATATTTTACGATTTATATAGATAAAAAAGTTGTTAACTTGTAATAACATAATTCGTTTTTAAAACGAACTATTTTGAATGCATAAGTTACTTCGCTAATTTAGAAAAACTTTTAAAAGAGATGATGTTAGAAAAAAGGTTACTAGAATATCCAGTGTGCGATCGCTTACAATATGAGCGCGCGATCGCATTCTCTCAGCTTGGCGATCAACTCTTTGATGAGCTTGCTAATAGGGTCGCCACAAGGCAGCAGTATCGACTGCTGTTTGAACACACATTAAGGCCTGAGTTATTCCAGCAAATTCGCGTTGCTGCTGCGGGTTATATATGTGCTTGTCTGAATAGTCCGATCATTCTATCAGAAGCTCAAATGCTTCAACGACTACTAGAAGCAAGAAATTCTTTGCCCAACTATACTGGTACTGGTCTTTTGATGCCCAAGCGAGAACACGCTTTGGCATTTAACCTCTTTCAAAAGAGTGTTGCCGAAGCTTTCTACCAACTAGGAGCAAATGACCTAATCGATGCAGTGGATTTACCAGTAAATCTCCGCATGGTTTATGGTAAGACTGACGCAACTAGGTTGCGTTTACCCTTTGCTAGTTCCAAATGCCATAGCGATGTGTGGGCAGGTGTTGCTGCTGACGCTACTGTGGTGGTTCTACCACTGTTTGGCGACATCGATAATATAACCATCGAAGCGGGTGAAATGCCACGAGAAATGGAACTACAGGCTATGCGGGTAATGTCTGACTTCGATGAAGGTCGAGATATTCCAATGGTTGTCTCTTACACCGATGCACAACTACAACACGGTACGATGTACTTTAATGATGCTCGTGGATTACATCAAACAGTGAGACGGAAGACTGAGGGTTTGAGAATTTCACTAGATTTCCGGTTTCGTAGGAAATTCAATGAAGCCTACCGGGCAATGGTAGCGCCTAGTATTGGTGGTGTTGAAGAAGATATGAGTGTGCCCTATGAAGACTGGCTAAAAGTTGGTAAAGAAACGCTAATTGTCTTTGATGAAACTGTTGAACAGAGTAAGAATAAGCAGAATACGGGCGCTCCAGTTCCGCTTTATACTCGCGGGTATCGCCTTGTAAAGTTGTTTGACTTTTGACTTTCAAAAACACGCCCAACAAAAAAGAGGTCTTTCTCGACCTCTTAATAATTCCTTATAATTTCGATATAAAACTATTACAGCAATCCAGCATTAGCGCCTTGCTTGCCAGTTGCCAATTCCACCTTGATTATTTTGCCGCCTGCTTTTTGAATACGTTGTTGTTCACGAAACCAGTTTTCATAAGGAACCAGTTTGGTAAAGTAGGTATTTTGTAGTTCGCGTTGGGTACGAATTCGGCTTTGGCTAGGAACAAGAGCAGTAATTTTAAACAAACGGGACATGATCTAAGAATCTCCTGTGGTGTTTATGGAAACTTTTTTTATCTCAAAATCTTGAGTGCAAATCTTTAATTAATTATTCCAAGGCTGGAAATCAAGCATCAATACTAGACCGCTAACACTCATCACTGATAATTTAACAAGATAAGCAATAAAACGCTCTAGCACTCACGATTGATTTCCAGACCTTAATAAAGCCGCACCTAAATTCTTAAGCGCAAACTAACTAGCTCTTAGCTCAAGCCAGAGGAGATATAGTCTAAGTAAACGCCCATTTCTTTACCGGCATCAGAACCTACTAAGCTGGCAGTTACTTCTTTGATTGCTTGGATAGCTTGTACGGTAGCACCGACAGGAACACCCAAGGAGTTGTAAGTTTCCTTCAAGCCATTTAGCACGCGCTCGTCCAAGATGGAAGGATCGCCAGCTAACATGGCATAGGTAGCATAGCGGAGGTAGTAGTCCAAATCGCGAATGCAAGCAGCATAGCGACGAGTGGTGTACATATTGCCGCCTGGACGGGTGATATCAGAGTATAGCAAAGACTTTGCTACAGCTTCTTTGACGATCGCCGCAGCGTTAGCGCTGATGGTGCTAGCAGCACGTACCCGCAGTTCGCCAGTGGAGAAGTAGCCTTTCAGCTTCTCTAAAGCTGATGTATCAAGATATTTACCTTGAACGTCCGAAGAGTTAATGACAGCGGTAATTGCGTCTTGCATGTTGTTAATTCCTTATTTCCAACCGTATTGCAATTCTTCTGTTTCTTGCCGAGGAAACAGCTTCACCCTACAGTAGGGCGCCAACTAGGTAATCGAAGTAGTTCCCAGCTTCAGCAGCGTCTTCACCAGACAGCAGTGTAGCGGATACATTCTTCAGACCACGGATACCTTCAGCAACACCTTCAATAGGAGTTCCCAAGGATTTGTACATTTCGCGGACACCCACAACACCGATTTCTTCGATGGGGGTAACGTCACCAGAAACAATACCGTAGGTGACAAGGCGGAGGTAGTAATCGAGGTCACGCAGACAAGTAGCGGTCAATTCTTGACCGTAGGCGTTACCACCAGGAGAAACAACATCAGGACGCTTTTGAAACAGTTGGTCGCCAGCTTGCTTAACCAGCCGCTCGCGATTTTCTGTCAAAACTTGAGCAATCCGCAGACGGCGCTCACCACCTGCAACAAAGGACTTGATCCGATCCAGTTCACCAGGGCTGAGATAGCGGGCTTCTGCATCAGCATTCACGATGGACTTCGTGACGATACTCATTAATGGATTCCTCCAATACTAATGAAACCAGGATTTGATTAAACTGGTACGACTTTAAATTTGGTAGACAGAGGTTCTGTTGTCTCGTTTTTTTAGATACAACAGTTAAATAACTGCTATTGCTAATACATTACGAGTTTGCTTGAGTTAATACAAGTACACAACCTTCTAAACTCAGCTACCTTCCGCAAAATATTTTCCGGCATTCTGTTGAGCATTTATGACTGCTCTTAACAGTTTGTAATATTAATTTTCAGATTTACTGTCCTCGCTGCAATCTGAAAGCGTTATTACGAAAGGTTGCAAAGGGAAGACTAGGTACTTAGGGATTGGGGATTGGGAAAAGTTTTCCCCAGTCTCCAATCCTGGCACGTAGTGCTTTAGCGATCGCCTTGACGACCCGATTGTTTCACCAGGTCAGCAGCCGCTTGTACGCTACCGAGGTAGTTTGCTGGCAAGGATGGGAAGCGGTTATAAGGCACCACGTCTTCGCCAAAGAAGCAAGAATATTCTGGGCTATCCACTATTGCTTCTACAGTAGCTTGCAAACCGCTATCAGCTAGCAGCTTGTTATACTGGCTAATTTCTTCTTGAGTTGCGGGTGTACGCCCCAACAGGTGGCGCAATAGAAACTCAATCACCTTGGTGTGGGGATAAGGCATGTAAAAGCGCTGGCGATAAATTTCCGAACTTGCGAGTTCACGCACAAACTCCCGCACGGAAATTTCGCCATTCTGGAGCTTGCTGTCTAGGTGAGCCAGGCGGAAATCATTAGGTACTTGAGAGCTAAATACATCCAACACCTGACAGTAAATAGCATTAATTACCTGTTGCATTTCTGCTTGGTTTATGCATTCACTCAGACGGTAAATACGTGCTTTACCATAGCTTGTACTTACACCCACTTTTGCAGACTGTCCAGGACTATCGTTGTAGGAACGACCTAGTTCAGTAAACGAGGGCTTGCCATTTTCGGTAGCCTTTGTTTGCGCTGCTATGTGTGCGATCGCTCGCGTCAAAAGCGGTGTGTTAGCAGATTCTTTGCTGGGTTGCACTGGCTCAAAGCTAGGCACAACCACGTCATCATTTTGCTTGGTTAGCTGGTTGTAAAGCTTCTCGGTATTCGGGAAGTTTGCAGCTGGTAGGGTCGGGAAGCGACGGTAAGGCACCGTATCTTCACCAAACACCTGATTATATTCCACACTATCCAGTAGGGCACTGATGAAGGCACGAATACCTTGAGTAGCCAAAATCTGGTTATACTTGCGGATTTCTGCCTGGTTTAGTGGTGCGCGTCCTAGGAAATGCTTGGTTCCTAACTCAATCACCTTAGTGTTGGGGTAGGGTGTGTAAAATTCTTTGAGATAGAGGTTGGAGTAACCCAAACCTTCAATAAATTCTTTCACACTGATTTCGCCATTCCCTAGCTTGCTTTCCCACGCTGTGAATTCGTTTTTGGCGATGTAGGGTGCAATATCGCGCTCAAAAATCTGGCGGTACGCAGCGCTGATCAAAGTTTTTACTGCAACTTTATCACTGGTATTCGCTACCAACTTAAAGATTTTTGTTTGTTCTCGCTGCTTGCTGACACCTTGGTTAATGCGGAACTGAATATCTGGTTCTGTCCGATTTTCTGTGACTGTACCCAGTTTCACAAAGTTTTGCGTTTCTTCCTTCTTAACTCTTGTGCCGACATCTTCACGAATGCTACCAACCCGCAGCTGTCGTAGTGCCACACCACCAGGAGTCAGATACCGTTCGTAGGGAACTGTATCTTCACCAAATGCCTCAGTGTACTCTAGGCTATCAATGATGGCGTCAACCACCGCATAAAAGCCCTTTTTCGAGGCAATGTCAAAGTACTTGTTGAGTTCTTGACGACCGTAGGTCGGACGACCCAATAAGCGACGATGGATGTACTCTATCGCCTTACAAACATACAGCGATGTCCAGTAAAGGTTACGGAATATATCTGACTTAGCCAAAGCACGGACAAACTCCCGCACGGAAATGTTGCCGTTTTCCAGCTTGATTTCCAATACCTTCTGGCGCTGACCTTCGTAGACATCACGTCCGAAAACTTGTAGGTAAGCAGCTCTAATCACTGCTTGTGTTGAGCTTTCAGAGAATTTTACACTTGCACCTTTGGTAGCCTTCTTACCAATGGTGCCAGGAAGTTGATCCAGCTTGAACACCTTAGGCCCAAGAGTACCGGGAGCCTCGCCTCGCGCCTTGGGATTACTATTTTGGTTATTAATGCCTGCCCCTTGGTGGATCAGGATGCGTTTGGTATCCTTGCCAAAAGGAGCCGGACTGGTGCTAGGATTACGAGTTTCTTTCGGAAAAATTGCCCCAAACTGGATTTCCAAGGGGTCATTACCAGAACCGTAGGGATGTTGATCTGGTAGTGGTTGTTCGTAAGCAGCAAATGTGGTGATGAACTGAGGTATTTTGCGGAAAGGCGCACTGTAGTTAAACAGGTCTTGTTGCGGCCCCCAGTTGCGACATTCTTGTGCCTCTTGACCCAAACCACGAAGGTAGGGTACTGTTTCTTCGCCAAAGTAGTCGCTGTATTCTTCAGAATCTACTAAAGCATCTACTAAGGCTGCTAGACCGCCTTGGGAGATAATCGCAAAGTATTTTTGTACCTCTTCGCGGCTACTTGGTCCCCGTCCCAGAATGTGACGGAAAGCCAGTTCGATAACTCGGCTGTTAATAAAAGGCTGGTAAAACTGTTTTTGGTAAAGGGGAGATTTTGCTAAACGGCGAACAAACTCTTTCATCGAGATGTCGCCATTTTTCACCTTGGATTCTAGGTCAGATATCGACAAGCTATAAGCACGGGTAATGTCGCGCTCAAAGATTTGCCGATACGCTGCTTTGATTACCTCATTTTTCTCGCTAGTTGACAACCCAGACTTCATCACAAACTTGGGTCGCCGCTCTGCCGCAATAAAGTAAATTTGTGGCAGTTGTAACCCTTGCTGATCACCTGAAGGACGTTGGCGTAGTTTATTTGAGGGTGTGGCTGCTTTGAATTCTGTCAGCAAAACATCCATGTACTGAGACACAATCTCTGTAGCCTCAGCATCCCTGCGGAAATATGAAAGTGCCGCAGCTGAGATTTCCTGCAAAGCCACCAATGTTGCTTCACCGGAGCAGGCATTTTCAATTATTTCCCTTAGACCCCGTGTATTCACCGCTATGATGTTGGGGTCGCCAGCGACGATCGCGTATGTAGCATAGCGCAAGAACCAGGATAAGTCCCGTAAACTCTTCGCCATGTTGCTCGGGCCATAACGAGCAACGTTGATTGGTCTGAAACCTGGAGGTGTCGGGCCACTGGGGGATGAGTTAAATATTGAGCGTAAATTTTCTAGGAACCCACCACGACTTTCAACGTAGGTGACATTCCCCAGTCTCATCCCGTCTTGAACATTAGTACTACTAGCAACAGCCATTGCCAATTCTGGTTCCCTCGGCTTTTCTAAAAAAGCCATTGGCGAACCACCGACAAAAATCCGGTTGGCAGCTCGAGATACGATAATCTCAGAATTTTCTGTGAGCGTCTGGGCAATTTCTAGACGCTTTGCACCAGATGCAAAATAGCTTGCCAGTTCATTGAGTTCACCGGTTCCCAAGAAGCGGTCTTGTTGTTCCGCTTGGGAAATTGTCGCCACTGCTAGGGTTTGATATAGTTGCGGACGCGCAACTGAGCTTCCACCACTCGCCTTAACACTCATCGGATTTGTAAAACTCCCATCATAATCATTTATGTGTTAAGTCTGGGTTGCTTTGAGGCTTGACACATCGGTATGTTTATGCCTTAAGAGCTTTAGAGTGCCGCCTTCAAAACTGCCAGTAAATTAACCCAGTCAGCTTTTAGATTAGAACGTTTTGCGTTCTCAGGACTGGTTTATTAAGAAGTGTGTACAACCTTGAGCTTGGTGTATCAAGTTTCCAAAATGAAAACTCTTACTTGCTAGATACAAAAACTTGGCTTTGTATCTAACAAGTTACAAAACACTACAAAAACATTTTACCCAGATTTTGAACACTTAATTTTATTCGACAAAGCAAAATCTACTGAAGTCTACACCCGTTTGGGACTTACGTACTGAAAAGCTCAAACGACAAGCTGCTACCCGTTTACTCCTGTCTTAATATTTAACAGCAATAAAATTCAGGCAACTATTTCTCCAAACCTTCCGTAAACAACCAATATAAATTAATACATTTTTTTGTTTAGCAATATTTAAGGAATAGATCTGTGTATCTTTTATAAAAACCCAATAATTACCGAAGCAGAAATATCTTGGCGTGAGTTAAGCTGTTGCCGTCAGTATTCATACACAGGACTTACGCAACTGGCATATTATTTTAAGTTCGTAGTAAGGACTTTAGTCCTCACTACAAACAAAAAATTGAGATTTTTGTGACACTTGCGTAAGTCCTGATACATTAAAAAATTATTATGCTTAAGAGTAATAAATTTAAATGGTTATACTTTGCTGCTTTGTCTACCCTAGTTGTAACCTTTGCTTTTGCTCCTGCAAACGCCTTACCAGGACAGAATATTAACACTGTCTTGAAGTGGGTAAAAACCAAACCTCAATTACCAACTCTGACATATAGCAGCGAAACGTTAACTTATTACGGCACAAGGGATAATCTGAGCTTTCATGTGAGTGTTGATCAACAGAAAGTGCGTAGCGAGAGTATATCTGTAAACGGTGACTCCAAGCTCAGATTCACTCAGAAAAATGCCAAAGCGGTGAAATTCCTTCAAGACATTTATGGTTCTAATATTGCCAATGATTTCAAAAATGCTCGCTATGTCACCAAAATTTCTGACATCCACTTTTATCGCGGGCAAAAATTTGCTTACACTGTTTTTGAATTCGAGGGTGGAACTGATTTACCTGGTTCTTCAGGATTTGAGATCATTCCCTTAAATAAGTTGCAGCAGGATATAGATAATACAAAATATTGCCAGACCAATCAATGTGACATTTAATTAACGCTGTACTATGGAATTTACATAAGCATTTACTGATCGTAAATCATTTCACTTTGATGTTTTTTTAGATTTCTTGTGCAATGGATATCTTACATCCGTTCCACAATAGATTATCAGATGTACCCTAAGTGCCCAGCATTCGCTAAACTCAGAGTTGCTGCGATTTTCCCCACCATGTCAGATTCTCAAACTGTTAGTGCTGCTGTTGCTAAACTCTACAACACATATCCCTTTCCGCCGGAAGCTCTATTAGATGAACCACCTCCCGGCTACAACTGGCGCTGGAATTGGCTAGCCGCCCATAGCTTCTGTACTGGTCAAAAACCCCAAAAGCAGGATATCCGTATTTTAGATGCTGGTTGCGGTACAGGAGTAGGTACAGAGTACCTTGTTCACCTTAATCCCCAAGCTTCTGTTGTAGGAATTGACCTCAGTACTGGCGCTTTGGCTGTGGCAAAAGAGCGTTGTCAACGTTCAGGGGCTAACCGCGTTGAGTTTCACCACCTGAGCTTGTATGATGTGGAACAATTGTCAGGTGAGTTTGATTTAATTAACTGTGTCGGCGTTTTACACCATACCCCCGATCCAATTCGCGGCATTCAAGCTTTGGCGAAGAAGTTAGCTCCAGGCGGCTTAATGCACATTTTTGTGTACGGGGAATTGGGACGCTGGGAAATTCAACTTATGCAACAAGCGATCGCTCTCCTCCAAGGCGACAAACGGGGTGACTACCGCGATGGTGTGCAAGTTGGGCGGCAAATATTCGCCTCTCTACCAGAAAATAATCGAATTGTCAAATCCGATAAGCAGCGTTGGTCATTAGAAAACCACAAGGATGAATACTTTGCCGATATGTATGTTCATCCCCAGGAGATTGATTACAACATTGAGACGCTGTTTGAATTAATTGATGCTTCCGGCTTGGAGTTTATTGGCTTTTCAAATCCTAGTTTTTGGCAGTTAGAAAGACTTTTGGGCAAAGCACCAGAGTTGATGGAACGGGCACAGGGATTAGGCGATCGCCAGCGTCATCGCTTGATAGAATTACTCGATCCAGAAGTTACTCATTACGAGTTTTTCCTCGGTCGTCCTACTGTGATCAAAGCTGATTGGTCAGAGGATGATGTCTTATTAACGGCAATACCTGAACTCAATCCTTGTATTGAAGGATTTCCCAGCCAATGTTTTTTTAATTACGATTACCAGATTGTTAACTTATCAGTAGCAGAGTTTGAGTTTCTGCAAAAATGCGATGGTAATTCAACGGTGACAGAGATTTTAGCAGGTGTACAGATGGGACTTGATGAAGTTAGAACGCTTCTCAAGCAACAGTTGATTTTGTTAACACCAGTTTAATACGGCAGTTTCCTTTGGAACTTGTCCCTCAAACCTACAAGACATGAACGCCGATAAACTATTTGTGTTCTACGAACTTCTGAGCGCCGACTTGCGGCGCTCAGAAGTTCTCTGTGTGTTTATTTGTCAGAACTTACGCAAAATTGCCAAAAAGCTTAATTTATCGAACCGCCAACGCGCAGCGTCTCGCAGAGAAGACGCCTTCTTTACAAGACACAGGGCATTATTTTTACACAATGTAACTTTTCGCAACATGAACTTGTAAAAGTAATTTATACTTCGTGCTCAAGAGCGATCGCTCATCATGCTTTTTGCTGACAAGAAGTTAATTGTTTTTTTCTAAAGTATTGTTACCGGAGCGTGATATGATTCAGCTGACTGAATGTACAGTCATCAATAGTTAGCTGTACTGGTTTCAAGTCCCGTGAGCTTGTCAGAAGAATCAATTGCACCCACTCCGACAACACAACAAGATGCTCAATCTGGTTCTGAGGATACAGAATCAGGGAACTCTATGCAAGAGTTCTATCAACTCTTCCGGCAACTGTTGACAATCACGCTTGTCTTGACGGGGGTTATTTTTATCTCTGTGTGGATTTTTTATTCCTTAAACATTGCCCTGAATTATTTGATTGGGGCGTGTACAGGTGTGGTTTACTTAAAAATGCTGGCTAAAGATGTTGAGCGGCTCGATAATCAGAAAACCAGTTTGAGCAAAAATCGTTTGGCTTTGTTTATTGGGTTGATTGTATTGGCAACTCAATGGCAAGAGCTACATGTTCTGCCCATATTTTTAGGGTTTCTAACTTACAAAGCCACGCTCATCGTCTATACGGTGCAAACTGCGTTCATACCTGATTCTTAAAAAGTCAGGCTCACAAAGACAATACTCCCTATCCTCGCTCGTTGGGGAAAATTCTTGCTTGAAGAATGCAAATGCTTAGTGTCTTAAACGCCTTTAATTCTTTTCCCCTCGCCGAATTAGAAGTAGGTCAACATTTCTACTGGCAATTGGGCAATCTTAAAATTCATGGGCAAGTTTTTCTCACCTCGTGGTTTGTGATTAGCATTCTAGTAGTGGCTTCGCTAGCTGCGACTCGCAACATCCAGAGAATTCCCAGCGGCATCCAGAATTTAATGGAATATGCCCTAGAGTTTATTCGGGATCTAGCAAAAAACCAACTTGGTGAAAAAGAGTACCGTCCTTGGGTGCCTTTTATTGGCACATTGTTTTTGTTTATCTTCGTATCGAACTGGTCAGGTGCTCTAATTCCCTGGAAGCTAATCAAGCTGCCATCGGGTGAATTGGCAGCTCCCACCAATGACATCAATACGACTGTAGCATTGGCATTGCTGACATCTTTAGCGTACTTTTACGCGGGTTTTAGCAAGCGAGGTTTGGGCTACTTTAAGAAATATATTGAGCCAACACCTGTTCTATTGCCGATCGCAATCCTAGAAGATTTCACCAAGCCCCTCTCCCTTAGCTTCCGTCTTTTTGGCAATATATTAGCGGATGAATTAGTGGTAGCGGTGCTGGTTCTGCTGGTTCCTCTATTTGTACCTCTGCCCGTGATGGCTTTAGGTTTGTTTACCAGTGCCATCCAAGCCCTGGTTTTTGCCACCCTAGCCGGAGCATATATTCATGAGGCGATGGAGGGACATGGTGGAGATGAGCATGAGGAGCATTAGGCTTCTCAGTTGATAGCACAGTTCCGACGAGCATCTTCGCTCAAAACATCGCCAAGCGCGATTATGAGAACTCGGTGCAGCGTGAAAAACACGTTTCTAGTCGTTAACGTACTTTTGTTAGTTCTGTATTCAAAGTAAGGAAAATCAACATGGATCCATTAGTTTCTGCTGCTTCAGTTCTGGCTGCTGCTCTAGCAATTGGTTTAGCTGCAATTGGCCCTGGTATTGGTCAAGGAAATGCTGCTGGACAAGCAGTAGAAGGTATCGCACGTCAACCTGAAGCAGAAGGAAAAATTCGGGGTACTCTGCTATTAACCTTGGCTTTCATGGAATCCTTGACTATTTATGGTCTAGTGATTGCCCTGGTACTGTTGTTTGCTAACCCCTTCGCGGGATAAGAGCTACAAAGCTTTCCTTAGTGTAGAGGCGTGATGGTTCACGTCTCTACAACGGAAATTTTTTGAGCATTTAGTCGTTCTGATGTAGTTGACCCTTGTTGGCTATGGGTCTCTAAAATATTAAAGGTTGGATGATCTTGCTAGCCATGAAAACTGCTACTCCAGCCAAAGAGGAGAGAAATGTTTGATTTCAATGCTACTTTGCCCTTAATGGCATTGCAATTCCTACTGTTGGCAGCTTTGTTGAATGCAATTTTCTACAAGCCACTGACTAAGGTACTAGACGATCGCGATAGTTACATCCGAACGAATACCCTTGAGGCGCGGGAACGCTTGGCTAAAGCTGAGCGCTTAGCCACAGAATATGAGCAGCAGCTCGCAGAAGCTCGCAGGCAATCGCAAGCTACTGTAGAAGCAGCTCAGACTGAAGCTAAGAAAATTACTGCCCAGAAAATCGCTGAGGCGCAACAGGAAGCTCAGGCACAACGAGAACAGGCTGCTGTTGAAATAGAGCAACAAAAGCAAGAAGCTATGCGTACCTTAGAGCAACGGGTTGATGCTCTCAGCAGGCAGATTCTAGAAAAACTTTTGGGAGCAACTCTAGTTAGCTAAGCTGACAAGACTGCTTCTGTAAAAGCATACGCGCGTCTGGGCGCTAGTCCCAGATCGCTAAGTTTAAGTGTCAAAAAAAGGCACTTTTTCCCTTCAGGAAAATACAATTTATTTCCCTTTGGGAAAATACAATACTATTAGCAAGCGAGCAGCGCACTTGTAGATGGGTATCATGGGCACATTCTTATTACTTGCCGCAGAAGCGAACGCTGTTCATTCTGAATTGGCAGAAGGCGCAGCAGAAGGTGGTTTCGGTCTAAACATAGACATTTTTGAAACCAATCTCATTAACCTAGCGATTCTAGTTGGCATATTATTCTACTTCGGACGGAAAGTTTTAAGCAATATCCTGAATGAGCGAAAGTCAAATATTGCAACCTTGATTCAGGAAGCAGAAGGGCGCTTAAAAGAAGCACAGACTGCTCTATCCAAGGCGCAAGAGCAGTTGATCCAAGCTCAGGCAGAAGCACAACGGATCCGCAAATCTGCCCAAGAAAACGCCCAGGCATCAAAAGAAGCCTTGTTGGAGCGGGCAGTGCAAGACGTAGAACGCTTGAAACAAACAGCAGCAGCGGATTTAAACAGCGAAACAGAGCGAGCGATCGCCCAACTGCGTCAGCGAGTAGCTACTCTGGCATTGCAAAAAGTCGAGTCACAACTCAAAAGCGGCATTGCCGACGATGCTCAACAAATGTTAATTGACCGTAGCATCGCTCAACTGGGAGGCAATGTATGACAAGTAAAGTAGCAACAGCCGAAGTAGCCCAGCCTTATGCACAGGCACTTTTGTCAATAGCGCAATCGAAAAACTTGACAGAAGAATTTGGGGAAGATGCGCGTACTTTCCTGAGCCTACTCTCAGAAAACAGAGAGCTACAGAACTTCTTTGGTAATCCGTTTATTCAGTCTGAGAAAAAAAAAGCTCTGATCAGACAAATACTCGGCGAAAGCGCTAACCCTTACTTACGCAATTTTTTGCTGGTATTGGTAGATAAACGGCGCATTGCGTTCTTGGAACCAATTTTACAGCAGTATCTGGCGCTGTTGCGGCAGTTGAATCAAACCGTATTAGCGGAAGTGACTTCAGCCGTTCCCCTCACCGAAGCTCAACAGCAGGCAATCATCGAAAAAGTGATTGCCATCAGTAAAGCTCGCCAGGTAGAACTAGAAACTAAGATAGATAGCGAGTTAATTGGTGGTGTGATCATCAAAGTAGGCTCGCAGGTAATTGACGCTAGTTTACGAGGTCAGTTGCGTCGCCTTTCCTTACGCTTAACCAATAGCTAGAAGATTAGAGTTAGGAGTGAGAAGTTAGGAGTTAGGAGTTAAATAAAAAGTAATTTATTTGAACTTTTAACTTTTAATTTTTGGATTTTTAACTCATCATTCCTAACTCTTACCTCCTAACTAATGACTTTTTCCGTCTCGAAAGCAAACAAAATAAACACATGAGTATTTCAATTAGACCTGACGAAATCAGCAGCATTATCCAACAACAAATCGAGCAATACGACCAAGAAGTCAAAGTTGCTAATGTTGGTACAGTCCTGCAAGTTGGTGATGGTATTGCCCGGATCTATGGACTAGACCAGGCTATGGCTGGAGAACTTCTAGAATTTGAAGACGGTACAATTGGTATCGCTCAGAACTTAGAAGAAGACAACGTGGGCGCAGTGCTCATGGGTGAAGGGATAGAAATTCAAGAAGGTAGCTCCGTCACCGCCACTGGCAGAATTGCCCAGGTAGGGGTGGGTGAAGCCTTAATTGGACGAGTTGTAGACGCTTTGGGTCGCCCCATCGATGGTAAGGGAGATATCAAGTCTTCAGAGAGCCGTTTGATTGAATCTCCAGCACCCGGCATCATTGCGCGTCGGTCGGTACACGAACCCATGCAAACGGGTATCACAGCTATTGACTCAATGATTCCCATCGGCCGTGGTCAGCGGGAGTTGATTATTGGTGACCGTCAAACCGGCAAAACTGCGATCGCTATTGACACGATCATCAATCAAAAAGAAGAAGATGTAGTCTGTGTCTACGTTGCCATCGGTCAAAAAGCTTCCACTGTTGCTAACGTGGTGCAGACATTGCAAGAAAAAGGCGCGATGGATTACACCGTCGTCGTCGCCGCTAGTGCCAGTGAACCAGCAACCCTACAATATTTAGCTCCCTACACTGGAGCAACTATTGCTGAGTACTTTATGTACAAGGGCAAAGCCACCCTGGTGATTTATGATGACCTCTCCAAGCAAGCCCAAGCTTATCGACAAATGTCCCTATTATTGCGTCGTCCACCCGGACGCGAAGCTTATCCTGGAGATGTTTTCTACATCCACTCCCGCTTGTTAGAAAGAGCAGCAAAGCTGAGTGATGAATTGGGTAAAGGTAGCATGACTGCCCTACCAATTATCGAAACCCAAGCAGGTGACGTTTCAGCATACATCCCCACAAATGTGATTTCTATTACCGATGGTCAGATATTCCTGTCTTCTGATCTATTTAACTCCGGTATCCGTCCTGCTGTAAACCCCGGTATTTCCGTATCCCGCGTGGGTTCTGCGGCTCAAACCAAGGCAATGAAAAAAGTTGCCGGCAAGATTAAATTAGAACTGGCGCAATTTGACGACCTACAAGCCTTCGCACAATTTGCTTCCGACTTAGATAAAGCCACTCAAGACCAGTTGGCACGGGGTCAACGCTTACGAGAACTGCTCAAGCAGCCACAAAATTCCCCGCTTTCAGTGTCTGAGCAAGTAGCCATTCTCTATGCTGGTATTAATGGCTATTTAGATGATGTACCAGTCAATCAAGTAACAACCTTTACTAAAGGTCTGCGGGAGTACTTAAAAACTGGCAAACCTCAGTACACGCAATCAGTGCAAAGCAAAAAAGTACTGGGTGATGAAGAAGAAGCAGCCTTGAAGGAAGCGCTAACCGAGTACAAGAAAACCTTCAAAGCAACAGCTTAATTAGTCATTGGTCATTGGTCATTGGTCATTGGTAAAGAACTAATCACTAATGACTAATGAAAAAGGACAAATGACTAACGACGACTAAGGAAAAAATTATGGCCAATCTCAAATCGATACGCGATCGCATTCAGTCGGTCAAAAACACTAAAAAAATCACAGAAGCCATGCGTCTAGTGGCTGCGGCTAGAGTGCGTCGCGCGCAAGAACAAGTGCTGTTGACTCGACCCTTTGCCGACCGCTTAGCACAAGTATTGTATGGTTTGCAAACCCGTCTACGGTTTGAAGAAGCAAACTTACCACTGCTAAAAAAACGACAAGTTAAGTCCGTAGGACTGTTGGTTATTTCTGGCGATCGCGGTTTGTGTGGCGGCTACAATACTAACGTCATCCGTCGTGCAGAAAACCGCGCCAAAGAAATCAAGGCAGAAGGTCTAGACTATACATTTGTGCTTGTTGGACGCAAAGCTACACAATATTTTCAACGCCGCAGTCAGCCTATTGATGCTACCTACACCGGTTTAGAACAAATTCCCACCGCACCGGAAGCTACTCAAATTGCCGACCAACTGCTTTCCTTATTTCTTTCGGAAAAAGTAGACCGCATTGAGTTAATCTATACCAGATTTGTCTCCTTGGTTAGCTCACGTCCTGTGGTGCAAACCTTGCTTCCCCTTGATCTTCAAGGTCTAGAAGCAGCTGATGACGAAATCTTCCGCCTGACAACCCGTGGCGGTCAATTTCAAGTTGAACGAGAGAAAGTCACTACCCAAGTCCGCCCGTTAGCTCGTGACATGATTTTCGAGCAAGATCCAGTGCAGATTCTTGATTCTCTGTTACCTCTTTATTTGAGTAATCAGCTATTGCGAGCGCTGCAAGAATCAGCTGCTAGCGAACTAGCAGCACGGATGACAGCCATGAGTAACGCTAGCGAGAATGCTGGTGAGTTGATTAACACCCTAACGTTGTCTTATAACAAAGCCCGACAAGCCGCAATTACCCAAGAACTCCTTGAGGTTGTTGGTGGTGCAGAAGCACTAACTTAGAGAATTACTCATTGGTAGTTGTAATAAATAGCTAATTGCTAGTTGTCTTATTAGCAATTGGCTATTTTTAGTATTTGGGACTTTTTAATTAGATGACATTGACTGCATACGGGCCCTTGTGTACCGAAGTTTATGACATCACCAAGCCCATTGGTGGAGAATACCCCGATGTGCCCTACTACATCAGCCACCTTTCCCGAATCGGTGGCAGAATTCTTGAGGCAATGGTTGGGACGGGACGATTACTCATACCACTGTTAGAAGCTGGTATCAACGTTGAGGGTATCGATACTTCACTAGATATGCTGGCTGTTTGTCGAAAGCACTGTGTGGAACGGAAGCTAAATCCTGTTCTTCATCACGGTAGAATAGAGAATCTTGACATTCCTGGTAAGTTTAGTGCGATCGCTGTTTCTTTTGGCTCGTTCATGCTGTTAGAAAAGCGAGGTGCTGTGGCTGCGTTGCAAGCTTTTGCTCGACTTCATTGTCTTACAACACATTTCAAAAACAATACACTATAATAATAAATATGAGACATGGGTCCGTCACGGTTTCGACAGGTTGGCGAACGCTGCTCTGTGATTCAGGTCGAGAGTGAGTCGTCTCTCGAAAATCAAAGGCTCGAAAAAAAAGTAAATGCGAATAACATCGTTAAATTTGCTCGTAAGGACGCTCTAGTAGCTGCCTAAACACCTCTTATAGGTTCGAGCGTCTTTAGTTTGACTCCGTTAAGGACTGAAGACCAAACCCCAACGGATGCTCTAGCAAGCGTTCTCTGGTTGGCTTGCTAGCTAAGATTAAATCAGAGCATCCTACGTTCGGGATAATGAACGATTCCCGCCTTGAGGGTCAGAAAGGCTAAACCTGTGAATGAGCGGGGGGTCAATACCCAATTTGGACAGCAGTTCGACTCTGCTCGGATCCACTAACGCATAATTAACAAATCCACCTGACACTTTTGATGTGTAGGTGGATTTTGTTTTATGGATAGAAGGTAATGTGTAATTTCGCTGACGACTTTCATACAGCGAGTTTTTATGAATAAACCACAGTAGGGTGTGCATTACAATGCCCACCCTACTATTAAGGAACTATAGCGATTCTCATTTGAATGAGGTACACGCGTAGGGACACGCCAATGCCGTGCCCTGTGGTTAATTATTTTTTTGTACCTTACCCATGCGGGAACCGCTATATTTGCTGTAGTTTACTCAATTGAAATGAAAATTGTTGTAAGGATTCTCAAATTATGAATTACATCAATAGTTTGATACATAGGAAGCACAGGGAGAGGGGAAGATAAGGGAGCAAGCAGAGGAGGCAGGCGAAACTAGGGAAGCGAGTAATTAATGACTCCTATCTCCTGTCTTCCAACTACTAAACATTAAAAGTCAAAACAATTAATCCTTCGCAATCAGCTAATCGTTTTGTTTATGGTGTTGTGTAGGTGTGTTTCCAAACCTTTTTCCCCTTTTTTTTAGTACCCGTCGCAGTCGGTCGGCGCTCAAGTTTACTTGGCGCTCAGAAGCCAGTTTTTTTGCTAGTTGTTTAGAGTTATAAGTCTGTGGCTCTTGAGCTAAGCAATTTTCCAGGTAAACCAAGTCTGATTCCGAATATCGGGGTTTTCCCCCTCGACCAGGAGCATCCCATAGTCCTACTAACCCCATCTTGTCCCAGCGATGAAGGGTTTGACGTACCGTTGAAATTGCCCAGTTCAAGCCTTGAGCAATCTGCTCGTTTTTTAAGCCACGAGCATTCAGTAGTAAAACTTGAGCGCGATCTTTAGTACGTTGAGGAACCTCTTTGGCTTTCCTTAACTCTTCCAAAGTCTGCTTTTCCTCTTCTGTTAAAAAAATTCTCAATCGGCATCCCATAAGCGGTAGTCTTTCACACAGTCAGTTTTTTCAATTGTTGTGTCAATGCAAGCCTATATACTTACTTACACACAGTATTTAATAACACACTAAAATAACTGAACTACATGTTTAAGGATGCCGGAGTCTAGCCTGAAGGCATGTTATGTGAGAAGTACTAGCTTGAAAAACACTTGTTAAAGTCTGGAGTTGATCATCAAGTAATGATTTACGCACAAAATTAGGCAAACAATAGCTTTAGCCTTTACAGGGTGCTTTGTCGGGTAGCAAGAAGCCAGAGCTAATCGCTATAACAATAATAATGTATTAGCGTCGTCCTAACTAATATCTAAAATCCACACTAACTAAAGTGTAGCATTAAAATTTAGTTGATTATTCGTATTTTTACTGCTAGTTTATCGAAACTTTAAAAATGATTTTTATAAAAATTTGCATTTGGATGAGTAGAAAAAGATGTAAAAGCCTAGACTTTTTTATTAAACTGGTTTTAGCTAATTTGCTTTGATTATCTCTGTAAAATTGCTGTTTTCTTTACTTTACAGAAAATTTACACTTTACGTGACGAAAAATTTATCAAGATAGTGGCATGTAGAATGTTCATTAAAAAACATATTAACAACAGCATATTTGATGCTTGTTAAAAACTTCTAAAGAATTCACCCTACTTTTCCTACTTATTATCTCAGTAAGTACTTGAAAGAATGAACTTTTCTAGCTTAATGTTTGATATTTAATTGCAAGTAAAATTACGAGATACCAATTTTGCGATCGCTTAATACTTTAGACTGCAATTGCGGGCTAGTGTGTACCAGCAATTTCTGGCAACTTTAAATAAAGCTTTAGTTGCCACTAAGCAATATTACTTAAATATTTGACAATTAACTATTTCAAGTTAACTGCATAGTTCACTGTAGAAATTAAACTGGCTATTAAACCCCGTCTATTTTGAAACCTGGAGTTTTTAAGGAGAGTGTATTATTCTCTTGTGGCTTGAGTTCTGAGCTTTACTCTAATTCCAAAAAACTATGGTTTTCAAGGTAGACGCGGTTTAATTGCATAATTTATGCTTTTCATCACAACTTCGTGGTCAAAAGAGGATGATATATATGATAGTTTTGAATTAGCAAGTAGCAAGAATATTCAGCATTGCTAATTACCAAATATATATAGTATTCCTCTTTGATTTTTGAAAAGTAAAAAAAAACTGTGTACACCTATAACTCCCTATTCCCATTCCCTGTCTCTACGAGTCAGATCACGAATCAAATCGGATTAGTATATGTATTTAATTTTAATTTAATATATATTTTGAGTAAAAAAGATTGCTAATAAATAGAAACAATTGATACAAGTTAAATTTTCAAAAATATCATCTTCATTACAACTTCCAAAAAAAAATATTGGGACAATGGGGACAGAATAAAAACCTGATGATTTGCGCTCGGAGACGAATAATGGTAGCGATCGCACAGAATATTCAACATCGGCTAACTATACAAACTGTAGAAATTGCCCCTAACACAACAGCGATTCGCTCTCTTGATTGGGATCGCGATCGCTTCGATATCGAATTCGGACTGCAAAATGGTACAACCTACAATTCATATCTAATTAGGGGTGAGCAAACAGTTTTGGTTGATACTTCTCACCAGAAGTTTCGCCAGTTGTATTTAGACACCCTTAAAGGTCTTGTTAACCCCAAAACAATTGATTACATAATTGTCAGCCACACAGAGCCAGACCATAGCGGCTTAGTGGAAGATGTCCTCCAGTTAGCACCAAGAGCCACAGTTTTAGCCTCAAAAGTTGCGCTCCAGTTTCTAGAAGGCTTGGTACATGATCCTTTTTCCAAGCGGATAGTCAAAAGTGGCGATCGCATAGATATCGGTAAAGGACATGAAATCGAATTTGTGAGTGCGCCTAACCTGCACTGGCCAGACACAATCTTCAGCTATGACCGCAAAACCCAAACCCTCTACACTTGTGACGCCTTTGGGATGCACTTTTGTGACGATCGCACCTTCGACGAAGACTTAGAAGCGATCGAAGCTGACTTTAGATTTTACTACGACTGCTTGATGGGCCCCAACGCTCGTTCTCTGCTGAATGCCATGAAGAGAATGGGCGAACTTGGGAAGATTAATATTATCGCTAACGGTCACGGGCCCTTACTATATCACCATTTAGATGTTTTGACCGGGTGCTACGAAAATTGGAGCCAAAAACAAGCTAAAGCAGAAACTACAGTTGGCTTGTTTTATGTCTCAGATTACGGGTATAGCGATCGCCTAGCTCATGCAATTGGTGACGGGCTACAGAAAACTGGGGTTGGGGTAGAAGTACTGGATCTGAGTTCTGCTGAGAGCCAAGAAATCCAAGAACTAGCTGGTAGAGCCGCTGGGATTATTATTGGTATGCCACCAACTACCGCCGCAGCTGCTCAGGCTAGTATCAGTTCGCTGCTAGCCGTAGCTAAGAACAAGCAAGTGGTTGGGCTATTTGAATGTTATGGCGGGGATGATGAACCCATTGATACACTGCGGAGAAAATTTATCGACTCCGGTATAAAAGAAGCCTTCCCAGCCATTCGGATCAAAGAAGCTCCAACAGCATCAACATTCCAGTTGTGTGAAGAAGCGGGTACAGACTTGGGACAATTGGTGGTGCGCGATCGCAACATCAAGCAAATTAAGTCTCTCGACGTCAATATGGAAAAAGCGTTGGGTCGGATTAGCAGCGGACTATATATTGTCACCACCAAAAAAGGCAATGTGTCAAGTGCAATGCTTGCATCCTGGGTAACACAAGCAAGTTTACAACCCCTAGGATTCACAATTGCCGTTGCTAAAGACCGCGCCATTGATTCCTTAATGCAAGTAGGCGATCGCTTCGTTCTCAACGTCCTAGAAGAAGGAAATTATCAAGAACTCAAGAAGCACTTTCTCAAGCGCTTACATCCCGGTGCTGACCGATTCGCTGGAGTAAAAACTCAAACGGCTAAAAACGGTTCCCCGATTCTGACTGATGCTCTGGCATACATGGAATGTGAAGTGCAAACCAGCATGGAGTGCAGCGACCATTGGATTTTATACTGCACCGTCCAAGAAGGTCGTGTCTCCAAAGCCGATGGACTGACAGCCGTTCGTCATCGCAAAGTAGGCAATTACTACTAAAGGAGTCAAGGGTCAAGGGTCAAAAGGCAGAAGGGCACAAAGGAAAGACTTGCTCTCACTCCCCCACTCCCCCTACTACTTTCTTAAGCGCGTTAAAAACTGGGCAAAAGTTGCCTGGTTTTTCCAAATTTTCCCCAACCTCACCAAACAGCTATGACCGACTCCAAACCACGCGACGTACAAGTTTTACCAATTGCTACCAATACTAAGGTTCTCAGAGCACGTAGTTGGTCACGTCTACGGTTTGAAATTGAATACGCACTTGAAAGAGGTACCACCTCCAATTGTTATTTAATTGAAGCCGATCAAACTGCACTTATTGACCCACCGCCAGAAACCTTCACCGAAGTTTATTTGGAGGCATTGCGACAAACTTTAGACTTGAAACGTTTGGATTATGTAATCCTGGGTCATTTTAATCCAAACCGAGTTGCAACACTCAAGGCAATTTTAGAGCTCGCACCCCAAGTAACTTTTGTTTGTTCTCTTCCTGGTGCAGGAAATTTGCGTGCTGCTTTCTTAGACCATGATTTGAAAGTCTTGGTGATGCGGGGGAAAGAGACTCTAGATTTAGGCAAGGGTCACGTTTTAAAATTCTTCCCCACTCCTAGTCCACGTTGGCCCGAAGGACTTTGCTCCTACGACCAGCAAACCCAAATTCTCTACACAGATAAGCTATTTGCAACTCATCTCTGTGGGGATGAAGTGTTTGATGATAATTGGGAAGCACTTAAGGAAGACCAGCGTTACTACTTTAACTGCCTGATGGCTCCTCAAGCTCCTCATGTGGAGGCAGCTTTGGAGAAAATATCTGATTTGCAGGTGAGAATGTATGGTGTAGGTCATGGCCCCTTGGTACGCACTGGCTTAATCGAACTTACCAAAGCTTATGGAGAATGGAGCCATTCTCACAACGATCGCGAGATCTCCGTCGCCCTACTCTACGCCTCAGCTTACGGAAATACGGCGACTTTAGCACAGGCGATCGCTTTGGGATTGACTAAAGGTGGAGTCGCAGTCAGATCAATCAACTGCGAATTTGCCACCCCTGATGAAATCCGCATCAACCTAGAACAGTCGGATGGTTTTATCATCGGTTCTCCTACCATTGGTGGTCATGCACCAACTCCTATTCATACTGCTTTAGGTATTGTGCTATCGAGTAGTGACAACAGCAAACTTGCTGGGGTGTTTGGTTCCTACGGCTGGAGTGGCGAAGCCTTTGACTTAATTGAAGGTAAACTCCGCGATGCTGGATATCGCTTTGGTTTTGACACCCTGAAGGTCAAGTTTAAACCTGATGATGTCACTCTCAAATTCTGTGAAGAAATAGGTACAGATTTTGCCCAAACCTTGAAAAAGGCTAAGAAAGTGCGTGTGCCACAACAAACAGCTACCCCAGTGGAACAGGCTGTTGGTCGGATTGTTGGTTCAGTTTGCGTAATTACAGCCAAGCAAGGAGAAGTATCTACTGGAATGCTAGGCGCTTGGGTTTCTCAAGCCACCTTTAACCCACCTGGTCTTACCATTGCTATTGCCAAAGAACGAGCGATCGAATCCCTGATGTATCCAGGTGGTAAGTTTGCCCTGAACATCTTACCTGAAGGTAATCATCAAGACTACACGAAGCATTTTCGTAAATCTTTTGCACCAGGAGAAGACCGATTTGCAAATTTTAAAACAGGAGTTGCAGATAACGGTTGTACAGTCCTCAATGAGGCCTTAGCTTATCTGGAATGTTCAGTCAACCAACGCCTAGAATGTGGCGATCACTGGGTTGTGTATGCAACTGTGGACGATGGTAAATTACTCAAGCCTGATGCCGTCACTGCCATCAACCATCGTAAAACAGGCACTCATTATTAAACTCAAAGGAGTCAAAGCGCAAAGCGCGAGATTAGGACAACTCCAATGCAGCAATCTATTTAGTATATTCCACCCTTCACTCTGATGTATGGGTGGATTTATTTTTTTGGCAACAACAAAGTTTTGAAGTATTAGCCAGTTTTGCTGATCAGAGATGAGTTTTACAAATAGGACTTACGCAACTGGCACGCAAGGCTTCTGGTATAAGAGTCAAGGGTCAAGGGTCAAGAATCAAGGTTTTTTGGACTTTTGACCTTTGACTCTGGACAACCTCTGGCGTTAAAAATATGACACTTGCGTAAGTCCTGACAAACTCTTGCGTAAGTGTAATTGTATTAGTTGATTTTTGATGACTTTACAGTATATTTACGTGATAATACTGAAACTTTATACTGAGTTTATTAATTTTTTGACAAGACCAAAATATATTTAACAATAGGTTATGAAAACATTAAAACTCAGAATGAGCCAGTAATATCATCATTAAATAACCTTAAATGGCAATAAATAGATTGCTATATAACCATTGACAATAAGGAAACACTATTGATCAGCAAAATAGAGGAAAAAGAATTTCAGTTTAAGCCACTTGGGATGTACTTAGTTGAAGCTGAACTAATTACCCAAAATGCATTAGACACAGCACTCACAGCACAAAAGTTGAATGGAAAGCAGTTGGGAGAAATTTTGGCAATGCATGGTTTGGTTAAGCAGCAAACCATTGAGTATTTCATGGAGAACATTGTATTGCCAGAGCGACAAAAGATCCTGAAACAACTTTCTAGTTCAGATACCAGCGATAGCAAATATATACTTAGAGTCGAGCCAACAAATCCTATCAAGACAGAAGATGCGATCGCAGCATTGCAGTCATCGCATAAGTTAGAAATATACCTTTCTGCCAACAAAACCCTTAAATTCCTGCTTGGCGTGGTAATATGCCTAGCTCTTGTCAGTCTTTTGGCGAATTTCAATCTATACTATCTGCCTGAATTCGATGGGAGGAATAGCTTTAGATATACATTCGACCTTAACACCGAAGGAAATATTCCTTCACTGTATTCTACGGCAGCCTTACTATTTTGTTCTATTCTGCTGGTGATTATCGCCCAAGCTCAGAAGTTAGCTAGGAATAGCAATTTTTGGTCATGGAGAGGATTATCAATAGTCTTTGCTGGTTTGTCCTTAGACGAATTCATCGGCCTTCATGAAAAACTCATCAAGCCAGTGCGAAATACATTTAATACCAGTGGGTTGCTTTATTACGCTTGGGTGATTCCTGGTGCTATCTTCGTTCTTATATTTTTATTGGTGTTTGCGCGATTTCTCGCTACTCTTCCTGCAAAAACACGACAATTATTTTTCATTGCTGGGACAATTTATGTAGCAGGTGCAATTGGTACTGAACTAGTGGGTGGATATTATGCAGATTACTACACAGAAAATGATATGATTTACAATATCATAACGACTGTGAAAGAAGTACTAGAGATGCTAGGCATCATTGTATTTATCTACTCGCTGTTATCATACATGAGTTGCTATATAAAACGTGTAGATATAAGAGTCGACATTCTTAATATTAAGAAGAAACGCCGAAGCTCTTGAGGGTATCTACGTCACGCTAACTTAGCTTGCTTCAAGGGTACGCCTGGGGTGAATAAGCCTCACGAGTTTTACCCAAAGGGCTTCCTCCGTTGGAGCAAGCGACATGGTTCTGAATAAGGCGACTAGCGAAAGGTTTTCCCGACTTTAGTAAAATTCAAAATTTTCCGCAATTGCCACAAGGACAATGATAAAACTGCGGTGTAATCTTTAACTATAAAAACAGTATCTGGCAATTATTAATACATAAATGCCAATTACTACCACAACGCTTTTATAGTATTTATTGTTCTTATGGCTCCAAAACACACAAAAATTAAATTTCCTCTTTGGCAGTATCTTAACCAGCCCTTATTTAGTCATGATACTAAATTGATATTGAATCCTCATCGCTTCGCATCTATGTGGCGACTTCAACTACTAGAACGCTGCTGGTTTAAAGAATGTGACGCTAAAGGGCCTCAACAGCATTAGATACTTGAAAACTGCTGCACTGAACTAAATGGTAAATTCCGCCTCGTCCACAGAACGTGGCTTTTTGCCATCAAGTAAAGCACTAACAGTCATATCTCCCATTACATTAATTGCAGTGCGGCAGCGATCTAAAAACCAGTCTACAGTTACAAGCAAAGCGATATACTGCGTAGGTAAGCCAACAGAAGTAAACACCAGTGTCATTGTTACTAGTCCAGCGTTGGGAATATTCGCCGCACCTACCGATGCAAAAATTGATGTAAGAACGACAATTAACTGTTGTCCCAAACTCAGATGTTGCCCAATTAGCTGGGAAATATATAACGCAGACATCGCTTCATAGAGGGCAGTGCCATCATTGTTGAAATTTGCTCCCACTAACGCCCCCAAGGCAGCAGAAGATTCCCTTAAACCGATTTTTGTTTGCAGAGCCTCAAACGTTATCGGCATTGCAGCAGCAGAGGAAGAAGTCGAGAAAGCTGTCAAAAACGCATCAGAACCGCCACTTAGAAATTTTAGTGGGTGTACCCAAGATCCCAATTTTACTCTGGTGAGGTAGTAGCAAGCTTGCAATACCAGCGCTACCAGCACCGCCACGATGAACCCAGCCAAAGATTGAAAAGGGGCAAAGCCTTCTTTAGCTACTGTTTTAGCGACAATTCCAAACACTGCGAAAGGTACTAAGGCAATTACCCAGTTGAGAACGCCGATTACCGTCTCAAACAAAATCCCGATCACATTCTCAATTGACTGGTATCCGTTTTTTGCTTGGGCTATTTGTTCGGATTTTAATCCTCGCAGGACGATACCAAAGCTCAAAGCAATAACAATCAGTTGGATGACATTATTATCAACCAGAGGCTTAAGGACAGCTTCCGGTACAGCATCTCTGAGTAATCCCCAAGGGTCAAGACTTTGAGCAGCTATGTCCGTAGTTTTTGAGGTAGCTACACTGCCCCAAGTCCCTGGACGCAGAACGTTCGCCACTAAAAGTCCTATGAAGATAGCTACGGTTGTGTTTGTTAAAAGTAACCCTACTAGCCGTCGTCCGGCTGTACCAGGAATATTTGTAGTCATTAAAGTATGCAGTACCGCTACCAGAATTAGCGGTGTAGCCAAGGCACGGAGAGCCTTTAGCACCAATTCAGCAGGAATTGCTAAGTTGTTAATTAATGTGGCGTTGGTTGGATTGGGATTCCCTGCACCAAGTGCAATTCCGAGACTGACAGCAGCTACTAAGGCGATAAGAATTTGTAGTGTCAGAGGGATACGCTGCCACCAAGGGCGGACTTTGGTTTCAGGCGGATTAGTGCTCTGTGTTTGGCTCATTATCTAGATGCTAGTGAACTGATGTAACTATTAAAACTTCACTTTCGGAAGTGAAAATTTCGTAAACGAGTTAATCTAAGATCCCGTTGCTTTACTTTCATCCTGCTCGAAGGAGTGTGTATGGGGATACTCCTAGAGAAATTATTGGCTTGTAGTTGGAGACATATATGTCCTTTGTCCCTTTACATATTCACAGTGACTACAGTCTGCTCGATGGGGCAAGTCAGCTACCAGAGTTAGTGGAGCGAGCGATCGCACTGGGAATGAAAGCGATCGCTCTTACCGATCATGGTGTGATGTACGGGGCGATCGAACTGATCAAAATCTGCCGTAGTCAAAATGTTAAGCCAATTATTGGCAACGAAATGTATATAATTAACGGCGATATTGAAAAACAAGAACGCCGTCCTAAATATCATCAAGTCGTTTTAGCTAAAAATACAAAAGGGTACAAAAATTTAGTCAAATTAACCACAATTTCTCACCTCAAGGGTGTCCAGGGTAAAGGAATTTTTTCTCGTCCTTGTGTTAATAAAGAATTACTAAAAGAATATCATGAAGGCTTGATTGTCACCAGTGCTTGTTTAGGTGGAGAAGTTCCCCAAGCAATTCTTAGTGGTAGACCGGACGCAGCTCGGAAAGTTGCCCAATGGTACAAAGATGTATTTGGTGATGATTATTATCTAGAAATTCAAGATCACGGCTCTCAAGAAGACCGGATTGTTAACGTTGAAATTGTTAAAATTGCCCGGGAACTTAATATTAAAATTATTGCTACCAATGACTCGCATTTTATTTCTTGTTTTGACGTTGAAGCACATGATGCTTTGCTATGTATTCAAACTGGCAAGCTAATTGTTGAAGATAAACGGATGCGTTATAGCGGTACAGAGTATCTCAAATCTGGTGAAGAGATGCAGCAGCTATTTCGTGACCATTTGCCGGATGATGTCATTGCCGAAGCAGTAGCCACTACTGAAGAAGTTGCCGATAAAGTCGAGCCTTACCAAATTATGGGTGAGCCTCAAATTCCTACGCCCCCGATTCCTTCTGGTCATACTGCTGATACTTACGCAGAAGAAGTTGCTTGGCAAGGACTTTTAGAACGGTTAAATCGTAAATCCCGCACCGAAGTCGATTCCATCTATAGAGAAAGATTGGAATACGAACTGAAAATGATTCAACAGATGGGTTTCTCTAAATACTTTTTAGTGGTGTGGGATTACATCAAATTTGCTAGAGATAATAATATTCCCGTCGGCCCGGGTCGGGGTTCGGCGGCTGGTTCGTTAGTTGCATACTCGATGCGAATCACTAACATTGACCCTGTGCATCATGGACTACTGTTCGAGCGCTTTTTGAACCCAGAACGCAAATCCATGCCTGATATTGATACGGATTTCTGTATTGAACAACGGGATAAAGTTATTGACTATGTAACTGAAAAATACGGTGCAGATAGAGTTGCTCAAATTATTACCTTTAACCGCCTAACTTCTAAAGCTGTCTTGAAAGATGTTGCCAGAGTATTGAATATTCCCTATGGCGAAGCCGACAAAATGGCGAAATTAATTCCTGTGGTGCGGGGTAAACCAACTAAACTTAAGGTGATGATTTCTAATCAAACCCCAGAACCAGAGTTTAAAGAAAAATATGATCATGATCCGAAAGTTCGCCATTGGCTTGATATGGCAATGCGAATTGAAGGAACTAACAAAACTTTTGGTGTTCATGCAGCAGGTGTAGTGATTTCTGCCGACCCACTTGATGAAATTGTACCGCTCCAGCGAAATAATGACGGTTCTGTG
Source organism: aff. Roholtiella sp. LEGE 12411 (assembly GCF_015206995.1). GTDB lineage: Bacteria > Cyanobacteriota > Cyanobacteriia > Cyanobacteriales > Nostocaceae > Komarekiella. Next base: position 38,033 of record NZ_JADEXR010000009.1, read on the forward strand.
ATTACCCAGTATTTCATGGAAGACCTAGAATCAATGGGTTTGTTAAAAATGGATTTTCTGGGTTTGCGTAACTTAACGCTGATTCAAAAGACTATTGATTTAATTCAAGAAACTAGAGGATATTCTGTTGACCCTGATGAAATTACTCATCAGGAAAGAAAAGCACAAAAGATATTAGCTAAAGGGGAACATAGTACCCTACCAAAAGATGTACAGCAAACTTATGCACTATTAGAAGCAGGTGAATTAGAAGGAATATTTCAATTAGAATCTTCAGGAATGCGTCAAATAGTGCGGGATTTGAAACCTTCTAATATAGAAGATATTTCTTCCATTTTGGCACTTTATCGACCAGGCCCATTAGATGCGGGACTAATTCCTAAGTTTATTAACCGCAAACATGGTCGAGAAAATATCGATTATCAACACACTATTCTGGAACCAATACTAGATGAAACGTATGGAATTATGGTCTATCAAGAGCAAATCATGAAAATTGCTCAAGATATGGCCGGATATTCCCTAGGACAAGCTGACTTGTTGCGCCGGGCGATGGGTAAGAAGAAAGTTTCTGAGATGCAAAAGCAGCGAGAAAAATTTGTAGATGGCGCGGCGAAAAATGGCGTGCAGAAAAAAGTTGCAGATGAATTATTTGAGCAAATGTTGAAGTTTGCTGAATATTGCTTGAGCTATGACACGGAAGTATTAACTGTAGAATATGGTTTTATTCCCATTGGCAGGATTGTAGAAAAAGGCATTGAATGCACAGTATACAGTGTTGATAGTAATGGGAATGTTTACACACAACCTGTAGCACAGTGGCATAATCGCGGACAACAAGAAGTCTTCGAGTATTGCTTGGAAGATGGTTCAGTGATTCGGGCAACCAAAGACCATAAATTCATGACTGTTAGTGGTGAAATGTTGCCGATAGATGAAATATTTGAACGGGAATTAGATTTGTTGCAAGTTCAGGGGTTACTGGAATAAGCTTCAAGCTTGCCGCAGAGTGTCTCGATAAGCTTTGACAGCTTGAGTTTGGCTAGGCAATTTCACATACTGAGCTAAAACAGATAAATCTAATTTTGGCAGGAATTCACTGCGGCTAATTAACTCATAGCCTTCTTGACGCAAGCGATATACGGTAAATTGATTATTTCGCCAAAACCAAACTTCTGGTACTTTTAATCCCTGATAGACAGATAGTTTATCAATGCCACCACTAGAGAGAACAACTTCTATGGCAATATCGGGAACTTCTTTTAACTGAGCAAAACAATAGCATTCATCCGGTTCTAAACCCCTGGCTTTGGCTTGTTTGCGAAAAGTAGTGGAACCGTAACCAGTCAAGTCAATATCCATCTCTAAAGCATAAATTTCAATTAAACGAGCAATAGCTTTTTTGTCTACTTCATGTTCTGGCGATGGACTCATGATTTCGAGGGTTCCTTCAAGATAAGTCATCCGCAAACCTGGGACATCATCTAAAGTAGTTCGCACGGTTTCGTATTGTTGCCAACTGACATTATTCAGTATCAGGCGCTGTTCCCCAGCGCTTTGACTGTTTGGTTGCTGTACAAGATTGCTTATCATAGCTGTAACCCATTTGCGTAGAGATGTTGGCAGGGGATAATTCTATTTTCTCGTGCTTACGCTTAAAATATTCCACTTCAAATAACATTTGAATACTCGTTCACGAGGCTCAAAGACTCAATAAAACGATACTATTCCTCCCATCAATAATCCCAGTATGATGGCTAGGAGATATTAATTTCTCAAGAGTTCTGTATGAGTAAACTTTTCTATTGGTCTGAACAACTACTTCAGTATCTACGTATTTGGCTAGGAATAGGTCTATTGTGTTTAGTTTTAAGCTGGTCATTTTCTGCACAAGCCGCTAGCCGTATCACTCCCCAACTGGAGGAGCAGGTGTTACAAATTCTTCGGGAACATCCAGATGTACTTATTGAATCTGTTCAAGCATACCAGCGACAACAGCAACAAAAAATAAAGCAAGTACAGCAAGCATTTTTACAGGATTTAAAAACAAATCCCCAAGCAGTGATTGGTGAGTCTCCCACTACGGGATCGGCTCAATCAAAAACTGTACTGATAGAATTCTCAGACTTTCAATGTCCCTACTGTGCTGAGGCGAATAAAACTCTGAAACAGTTGTTAGCACATCAGGACAATGTAAAATTAATTTACAAGAATTTGCCTTTGACTGCAATTCATAGTAACTCATTGCCAGCAGCAACAGCAGCTTGGGCAGCAAATCAGCAGGGTAAATTTTGGGAATATCATGATGCATTGTTTACTAATCAAAAGCAACTAGGTGAGGCGTTGTATTTGGATATTGCCAAAAATCTGGATCTAGATTTAGCGAAATTTCAACGCGATCGCATTCTTGCTGCTCCCGCGATTGGAAAAGATATCCAGCTAGCTGAGAAATTAGGAGTTTCTGGCACACCTTTCTTTATAATGAATAGTCCTGCGTTCTCAGGGGTGGTACAGCTATCAGATATTGAGAGCATATTAGCTAATGCTAAGTAGATTGTATTAACTACACAAACCAAGTCCCTTCGGGTTCGCAGTCGCCTGGATCGGGCTAACCCTCCCGCAGCGCTGTCTCACCACCTCCGTGGACTAACACCAAATCAAGGGTTTGTTAACCTGCAAAGACAAGTTTGGTCTGGTGTAGCCAAGCCACTGCGTTGGTGTTAGCGTTCGCGCAGCGTCTCGTAGAGAAGCGGTAGCGAGTCTTCTCCCAAGGGGAGATGCCAAGGGCGAACGAGCCTCAAGGATTCCCCGACTTGTAGCAAGTGGCACGCGATTTCTAATCGCCAGGATACATGAAAATGGACTTTTCAAACAACCTCTAAAGATATACTCAATTATCTAACTAGAATGTGCGTCTTTAGTTAGAGGTTTATTGCATTAGTTAACTGGTGTACTTAAAGCAAGTGTAAGGAGTAGCTAATGAGGAGTGAAGAGGAGAAATTTTCCTCACTCCTCATGTTCTTAAATAGATCAGGAATTAAATAGGCGATCGCCTCCCAAAAATCAGCTTAATTAGCAAGGCAAAATCTCTAATATTTTTATTTATTCTATCAATAATGATGCTTTTTTCAGTTAAAAAGTAATCAAGTAATTTTTCTAAAAATTGTGAATTTTTTAAGCTTAATTTATTTAATTTTTCTATTTATTCATCAATTTTGAAATTGAGTCAGCAAACTCTGTCTGATGCGGAAGTTGTTAAGATAGAGTCAATATAATTAGTACATAATTTTACAACTTCGTAACGCTACTGAATGGCCAAAAACTTGATCAAAGCGTCTACAGACTTTCCCCTATATTTTTACGCAAGGCTGTACTTAGTTAACTTTAGCTAAGAATGGCTATTTACGTTACTATGTTAATAATGTTACAATAAACACTACGTGATATTTTTGCAACACTCCAGGAACAAAGAGGATCACAGAGTTATCTAGACTCAAGGCGCGTTACTCTGCGCTTTCCTTGGCGAATCCACCAAAATGCACATCGGCGCTCCAAGTTACAAACTCAAAAAGCCGGTGCTCAGATTTCTCTGTGCGTTTAAAGTTGCTATTTCTTCAACCCTGCGGTGCATTTAAATCACTAAATTAAACCTTAGAAAATATTGTGAGTTTATTAATGCGTCACATTAGATTTTGGGTGCTTTTACCAGTAATCCTGATATTCGGCTGCTCAGATAAACTGTTTCAATCTAGTCCATCTGTAGCAAAATCTACTCCGCCTGTAGTTCAACAAGCTAATCCAACTTTGTTGGTAAAAGCGAGTTACCTTTCACCGTTGGAACAACAGGTAATAAACGAAATGAACAAAGTTCGGACAAATCCTAAGGCGTATGTTCCAATTATTGAAAACTATAGAAAGCGCTTTCAAGATAACAGAGTCCAAATTTCTAATAATACCTATTTGGTAACTCAAGAAGGTGTAAAAGCAGTGGATGAGGCGATCGCTTTTCTCAAGTCAGTTCGTCCTGTGGGGGCGTTGAGTGCATCTAAGGGGATGTCTCTAGGTGCTAGAGATCACGTCAAAGACCAAGGGACAAAAGGCGTTACAGGTCACTCTGGTAGCGATGGTAGCAACCCCTTCACTCGGATTAATCGCTATGGTACATGGCAAAGAACCGCAGGCGAAAATATCAGCTATGGCCCAAACACTGCCCAAGATATCGTTATGCAATTAATTATTGATGATGGTGTGCGCGATCGCGGTCATAGAACAAACATCTTTAATGGCGATTTTAAAGTGACTGGCGTTGCTTATGGGACTCACAAATCATATAAAACAATATGTGTGATTAACTACGCGGGTGGCTATAAAGACAAGTAGGTTTAATGGGATTGGGGATTGGGGATTGGGCATTGGGCATTGGGGATTGGGGATTGGGGATTGGGCATTGGGCATTGGGCATTGGGCATTGGGCATTGGGCATTGGGCATTGGGGTAGTGGTATTCAAACAGGACTTACGCAAAAGTTGCCAAAAAGCTTAATTTATCGAAATTTTGGACAAACCGTGCATCATTGCCCCATCTATTTCGCTGTGTCTGATGCGGTAGCGATCGCCTGACTCATCCACGTGACACAATTGAAAGAATAATATACAAGAGAACGCGGAGTATGGGCGATCGCCATAGTCATACCACTACTGGTGCTGCACATCTCAATGTCTACGTCCAAGGTCAAGGATTCCCTATTCTTGGCTTACACGGTCATCCTGGTTCTGGTCGTAGTCTTTCTGTCTTCACTGATCATTTATCAAAACGCTGTCGAACTTTTGCTCCTGATTTACGTGGATACGGCAAAAGTCGCTTTAACGGCAGTTTTAATATGCGCGACCATTTGACCGACTTGGAAGCGCTGCTAGACCGCTTTGAGATTGAAAAGTGTCTAGTATTGGGGTGGTCACTTGGGGGAATTTTAGGAATGGAACTGGCATTACATCTGCCAGAACGCGTTAGTGGGCTGATTTTAGTGGCAACAGCAGCTAGACCGCGTGGAAGTCATCCCCCCATTACTTGGCAAGATAATTTATATACTGGTGTTGCTGCGCTATTGAATTATATAAAACCAAGTTGGCAGTGGAATATTGAAACTTTTGGCAAGCGATCGCTTTTCCGCTATCTAATTCAACAACATACACCCACTGCTTATAACTACATCGCCCAAGAAGCAGTACCAGCCTATTTACAAACTTCACCTGCTGCTACTCGTGCCCTCTACAGTGCAATTCAATCTGGGTATAATCGACTTCTAGACTTACAGGAAATTAAGTGTCCCAGTCTGCTACTTGCTGGTGAGCAAGACCGCCACATCACAGTTGATTCAAGTCTAGAAACTGCTCAACACATCAAAAATTGTCAGTGTCAGTTATATGCCAATACTGCCCATCTTTTCCCGTGGGAAGTTCCCCAGCAGGTACTCAGAGATATTGACCGTTGGCTGGAAGAACATCCACAGGTAATTAGTAGTCAATAGTCAAGAGTCCATAGTCAAAAGTCCATAGTCCAAGAGTTTTTCACCCTTGACTCTTAACCTTTAACCTTTGACCCTTGACTTTTGACTTTTGACTTTTGCCTAACTTAAATTTGACCGCCAAAGGCAGGCTGTACTTTGCGGTCAAATCTTTCCCCCAAGTCTTCAGCAATCGTTAAATTATTAGGTTTACAGCGCTTGACATTTACAACTATTCCTTGCGCTCCTTCAAATTCTAAATCTTCTATGTAGCCTTTGCTTGCAAATGCTGCATCCGCAGAATTTAGAAATGGCCCGAAGTAGTATGTACAACGGGGGTTGTGTGTCACTATCTCTACCCACCAAGCTAAGCCCAATTTGTCGAATGCGTTAATTAAGCCTTCCTTGAGGTTATGCCAAATTTTTTTCATGGTTTTCGCTCATTTATAAATGTCGTACAGGGTGTTGAACGATATGCTAATTTTTTCTTTTACATTTCTTTATACTCTTTTACGCTTCTTTTTTCAAAGATATTTTTTGTAGTTTATCTAGGTACAACGTATGTGATGACCTTTGGCGATAAATTTCATAAAGTGCCATACCTGCTGCTACTGAGGCATTGAGGCTAGGAGTCTTGCCTTGTAGGGGAATTGATACTAAGACATCACAGGAGCGTTGAGTTAACATACTCAGACCTTCGCCTTCAGAGCCAACTACTAAAACAATAGGGCCACTAAAATTTACTGTATGGAGGGGTTCGCTTCCGGTTGCAGCCGTACCATAAATCCAAAAGCCAGCCTCTTTTAATTCTTCTAAGGCGCGGCTAAGGTTGATAACTCTAGCGACAGAAAAGTTTTCTAAAGCACCTGCTGCTACTTTCACCACTGTGGACGTGATTCCAGATGCCCTCCTTTGGGGGATAACTAATCCCTGAGCACCTATTGCTTCGGCAGTACGAATAATTGCTCCCAAGTTGTGAGGGTCAGTAATCCCGTCAGCCACTACAATTACGGGATCGGTTAAAGATTTTGCCTGTTCAATCAGATCCGGCAATTCGACATAGTCGTAGGGAGCAGTTTGTGCTGCCACACCTTGGTGATTAGCCCCGTCGGTAATTTGGTCTAGGCGTTTAAGTTCTACTTCGTCAATGACTGTGCCATTTTCCTTTGCTTGGAGAAGCAAATGATGAAAGTTGGGATCGTAGCGCAGACGGGTGGTAATCCAGATGCGGTTGAGACAGCGTTGATTTTGCAACGCACTCAATACTGGATGGCGGCCGTAGATGAGATCGCTATCTTCTGTTGATTTTGTTGTGGATGGGGATGGATGTGAGAAGTTACGACGTGGGCGCGAACCGTTAGAGATGGCATTACCATCTCCATTTCTCGGATTGCGAATAGGACTGGCAACAACACGCTTGCCCTGAATTTTTAGGGGTTGCCCACGATTCGATTCGCTTGAAGTCTTCATTTTTCTTGGTTTACTCGCAATGTGAGTTTTGGATATAGCTTACGGGGGCTATCCCGATTACCTAAATTTACTGAATTTACTCTACTGAATTTGGCGATCGCAAGATTGAATTCTCACTGTTGCTCTAGGTGGAGTATTTGTAAAAGTTCGGTTAGGCGCTGGTAATCGGTGAGATATAGATAGCCAATTAAAGTTTCTAGACTAGTTGCCTGTTGATAAATTCCGGGATCAACTCTCTTAGGGCGTCCTGTGGCGGCGTTTCGACCACGTCGGACAATTTCTAATTCTGTTTGCCTCAGATGAGGAGTTAGCGATCGCAAATGTAGCGCTTGTGTTTCTGCTCTTACCTGTGCCACTACCAGACGATGGTAAGTCTCTGGCCGTTGTAGTGGCAGTAAGTAAGACATCCTAACATATAGTTCATAAATTGCATCCCCCAAATACGCAAGAGCTGCCGGAGAAATTTGTTGCAGTTGTGAGAGAGAAATTTGCTGGGGTGATGGCGCTGTGGTTGCCAAGAGTGCTTGAGTCCAAGATGAGTGCTGTTTGGAAGCTTCATCTTGTCCATCTAATAACTCTTCCTCCTTTGACTTCACAAGTGAATCATTCCTTGACGGGCGACATTTTGGAGCATTCCTCGCAAAGTGTTTATTCTTTATGAAGTATGCCATGCTAGTATACCTAGCATAATCAACACTATCAAAATTGCTTACTAATTTTATCTTTTTGATTAAAAATTAGCATCTTAGATCACCATGATGTAAATCCTGAGCAATTTACTTCGACCTGGCTCTTGTAGTGTGTGCCTCAGATAAGGTAATATTTTGACACTAGCACCACATCTGTTTTTCTACTTGACCAGATTGCCAAGTTTTCCTAGTAAGTAATTAACTCAAAGTATCAACTCAACCCTGTATGTAAATCAACTTACTAGCTTTATCACCCCTAAAGCTTTTTATAACTTCATGCTTTATCCAATATCATAGCCAACGGTTACACGGCCAGTTACTGGGTGTCTGCATCCTTCTGTTTGATTTCGTTAGCTTTATAAATAATAACTCAACTGGCTTTTTTCCTCTCCCACAAGGAGAGAGGTTTTCTTGCCAGAAGTTTTAAAAATTAAGCTGTCCAGATTAAGCATCGGATAGCTAAATTTAACTCTTGGATCAAGCAATTAAGACAACTTTGCGTTTTCTAGAGCCGCTTCAACTGTTGGTTGCAGGGAGAGAAACTTCTCTAAGCGAACAAGCTTGACCGTTTGAGTTACGCGAGCATTCGTGACAATTTGGAAGGTGCCATTGGTATTTTGAGCTTGCTTGGCTAGCTGTACCAGAGCACCCAAGCCAGAACTATCAACAAAGTCGATTTGTGAAAGATCCAAAATAATGTGCTTGGGGCCCTCGTCAATCTTGCCACCAAGTACCTTACGAAATGTCGGCTCAGAAAAGGCATCTAACAAACCTGTGAGGCGGAATAGCTGACAGTTATCCCGGACTTCACGAGTGCCTCTCAGGCTTACGGTTAGATTCAGTGGCTCAGCAATAATTCCCTCCTCATGAGTGAAAGTTAACGCTCAAGTATAGATGTTTTTTGTGCAAGTTGTCTACAATCTGCTGGAGTAGGGGCATTGGGCATTGGGCATTGGGCATTGGGCATTTGATTGCTGCTAGTTGTTTTTCCCTATTCCCTATTCACCGTGCCCCATTACCTATTTTTAACTCACTTTGACTGTTGCAGTTTCGCGTGCTGCTTGCATTGCTTGGACAAATTGCTCAAACAAGTAATCAGCATCGTGAGGGCCGGGACTGGCTTCTGGATGATACTGTACGGAGAACACAGGCAGAGATTTGTGACGTACTCCGGCAACAGTGCGATCATTTAAGTTCAGGTGGCTGATTTCCGCAACTGCTGCGGGTAGAGAGTCTGGATCAATAGCAAAACTGTGGTTTTGGCTGGTAATTTCTACCTTTTGTTGTAAACCCGCAGGCTGATTTAAACCACGATGACCAAATTTGAGTTTAAAAGTTTCCGCTCCCAAGGCATGACCCAAAATTTGGTGTCCCATACAAATGCCAAAAATGGGTTTTTGACTGAGCAGTAACTCCTTGGTAGTTTCAATCCCTTCAGTCACCGTAGCGGGATCACCAGGCCCATTAGAAAGAAAGATGCCATCTGGATTATAGTTGAGAATTTCCTCTGATGGAGTATTGGCGGGAACCACAATTACCTGGCAACCATAACTTGCCAAGCGACGTAAGATGTTGCGTTTGACACCAAAGTCCAGGGCAACAACAGTGAAGGGTTTTCCCCCATTGTCAATAGCCCGCGAGTTGAATTCCCATGCTGGGATTGTGGGATCTGACCATTCGTAGACTGTTGGGGTAGTGACTTCGCTAACTAGATTTAATCCTGCCATTTTGGGAGCAGCCTGTACTTGCTCTAGCAACTCCGCCTCATCAAGGATTGATGTGGAAATCCCACCATTCATGGCTCCGAACATCCGAATTTTGCGGGTGAGAGCGCGGGTATCAATACCATAGATACCTGGGATTTGGTTCTGTTTGAGGTAGTCGGGTAAGGATTGTGTTGATCGCCAGTTACTCGGTCGCTGACAAATATTTCGAGCGATCGCACCCCGCACTTGCGGTCGATCTGATTCCTCGTCTTCGGCATTAACGCCAGTGTTCCCCAATTCAGGATAGGTAAAAAGGACAATCTGACCACAATAACTAGGGTCGGTTAGCACTTCTTGATATCCAGTCATACCAGTGTTAAACACCACTTCCCCAATCGCGGTTCCCGTAGCACCGAAAGACCAACCGCGATAAGTTGTTCCATCTGCCAGGACAAGTAGAGCAGGTATTGCGTCAGTCAGAGGCATAAGCGATGAAGGCAAAATTTTCAGGAGTTAGGGTTGGAGATCGGGTATTGGGAAAAATTTAGTTCCCAGTTTTTAATACTGCAATTGTTAATTATCCCATGAGTTGGTCAATTAATTGGGGATTGGGCATTGATTCACCTTGTTCCCAGTCCCCAGTCCCCTAAAAATAAAAATATTTAATAGGGTAATCGGAAGTAGAAGTAGATTTGAAGAAGCTTGGGCAGTTAAGATTAAAATTAATTATGCTTCAGTCTTTTTTATCCCGTGCAGCCTTAATTTTCCTGTCAAGTGCCCTGGCGGTATTGAGTGTTGCCTGTAGTGAAGACAAACGGAATACCGCAACTGATGGCAATGAACAACCCGCGTCAATTGGGGGTTTAGCGGCGGTACAGCCAACTGTCGAATCAACAACACCAGCTAGCCCAGAAGCAAAGCCGCTAGAACCGTCTGAAATTGAACCAAGTTTTTTTGAACTTGGGCTAGATAAAGCCGCCAGCGCTTTAAGTATCAGCCAATCTGCTCAATCCTCAGAAGATTGGAATTTGGTGGCGAGTCAGTTTCAAGAGGCGATCGCGCTGATGCAAAACGTGGAGCCACAAAGTCAAGAATTTGGACTCGCCCAAACAAAAATCACTGAATACCAGCGCCGAATCAGATATGCTCAGCGCAAAGCTAATCCTAGCCCTCCACCGCCGCCAGTTGTTAAACCTCAGAGGATAATAGTTACGGTTCCTCAAACAGCAATTACACCAAAGTTTACTCCACCCCTGTCTGCTCCTGTACAAACAAGACCACTACCACCAAAGCCTGTTTTGCCTTCATCAGCAGTGCTCACCCAAGAGCAAGAAGTATTTACAGCCCCAATTAAAAGGCGAGTTGGTGGAACACCAATTATCGCAGTTACCTTCAATGGTCAAAAACAATTTGAAATGATTGTGGATACCGGAGCAAGTGGCACAGTAATTACCCAACAGATGGCCAATGCCTTGGGAGTAGTGCCAGTGGGGAAAGCTAGGGCAAATACTGCCAGTTCTAAAGCTGTAGAATTTCCTGTTGGTTATATTAATTCGATGCAAGTTGGTGGAGTAATCGTAAATAGAGTACCAGTGGCGATCGCAGGACTAGAACTAGAAACGGGACTTCTAGGACATGACTTTTTCGGCAACTACGATGTCACCATCAAACGTAATGTCGTGGAATTTCGTCCGCAATCACGCATTGAAATCAATCCCCCAGAAACTGGACTAACTGCTCCAACTTCGACCAAGCCGCACCAGTTTGAAGGATATCCTTAGCGATACTAATACCTTGGGCGTGGTCTAACAATGGTATGGCACTAGCTACTTGCAGCGCCAATGATGCGTTTAGAGCCACTGCATCCTGTTGTGCTTGAGTTCCCTTACCTTGCAGTACCGCTTTGAGAATTGATCCATTCTCTTGAACATCCCCACCCCGGAGCATACCTATGGAAGCAGGTGTTAGATCCAACTCCAAAGGATTCACTGTAGTTAACTGTACCTCCCCGTCCGATAATACCGCCAAGTCAGTTAAATCCCCTAACCCAGCCTCATCAAGTTTTTCTCGCCCATGCAGAACAATTGCCTTTTGCTTGCCTAACTTATCTAATGCTTGAGCAACAGTTGCCAAAAGCTTGGGAGTATATAGCCCTACTACCTGTCCAGTGGGACGCAAGGGATTCACTAATGGCCCAAGTAAATTAAACACTGTCCGCACCTTCAGAGTTCGCCGCAATTGAGCAACAGCCTTGAGTGCTGGATGCCAACCAGGGGCAAATAAGAAAGTGATCCCTACCTCTTGTAATGCCGCTTGCACTTTTTCGCTAGAAGCACTTAGATTTACACCCAAGGACTCCAAGACATCGGCACTTCCCGTAAGACTTGACGCCGAGCGATTGCCGTGCTTAGCAACAGGTACGCCAGATGCAGCGGCAACAAAAGCAACGGCTGTGGAAATATTAAAGGTTGATGATCCATCTCCGCCAGTGCCACAGGTATCAATTAGGGGAGTTGGTGATTGGGAATTAAGGATTGGAGATTGGGTAGATTCTTGCCCATTCCCCAGTTTTGATTGGGATTGTAATACTTCAGCCATCCCTGTTAACTCTTCAGCAGAAACACCTCTAAAGTTCAGCGCTGTTAAAATTGCTCCTGATAACTCTGGGGGAATGGCTTCATTTAACCACCCTTGCATCAATTCAGCAGCTTGAGTTTGGGATAATGATTGTCCGTCTATTAATTGTTGAAGCAGGATATACCAACTATTAGAGGGTTCTAGCGTAGGGATTGAGGAAGTTGTCATAGCTCAGGTTTGTGTGTTGTAGGGTATGGCTCAGTTGAGGTGCATGGGAGCTATCCTACCGAAAAATGGGAGAGTAGTAGCAAAGCTTACGTTGAAATATCAAGGCTTAACTGCAAAGCTGAATTAGCAAAATTCTTGTTTTTTGCTTTTTTCTCTAAATCATTAGAACAAGCCCTTTCAAGGTGGGTAAAAATATGGCTCCAAAAATCCCCTTTTTATTTCTTGCCTCTGTTTTCTCTGCGCCTCTGCGGTTAGATAAATTACTTTGAACCGCACAGACACAGCGAAAAGTCGGAGCGCCGGAAACCAGCGATCTGAACTTTTCAAGACACAGAGCGCTGAGAAAAAACAATCTTATTTTACGAATCACCTTGAAAGGGCTAGTCCTAATCATATTGAATTTCATATAGGATTCCTATTTGATTTTTGAAAGAACTGCGTACACCTCTAACTCCCTTTTTTCGCATTTCCCATTCCCTATCCCCTATCCCCCATTCGGTGTCTCTACAAGTCAGTTCACGAATCAAATCGGATTACTATAGTTAGTAATGAATAACTCTTTTCCCTTAGCAGCTCCATTCTGCTTGTAGTTATTCATGCCATACTGTAATTCCCATTCTGCAATCTTGACTGATTTAAAATTTTCTCGAATTTGCGGTGAGTTGTCGTAAGTGATTAGCCAGGGGTGCTGACATTGAATTAAAAGTTCAGCAAATATTTGATGGTTAAAAGATGTGTGCAAGTCACCATCTTTACCATATAACTTTGATTTAGCAGCACTATAATACGGCGGATCTAAAAATACAAATATATTTTTACCTTCTGCATTTAATAGATGACTGTAATCTAAATTAGTAATTTGAACATTTTCTGTTAGGATACACCCTAATTTTTCTAGCCGTTCTATTGAAGTATTAGTAAATCGTTTATGAAAGGCTTCGTGAGAAAAACCACCTGATTCTACAGTTCCAGAAAAAGTAATTCTATTCAGGATAAAAAAGCGAACTGCCCTTTCAAAATCAGATAAATTGTTTACATCTACAGTTGTTAATTCTGTGAATAGCAATTTGCCATTTGTATATTTATCTTTAATATGACGAATTTCTTTAACTAAATTAGCTATATCTGATTGAGCGAACTTCCAGAACAGGAATAGCTCGCGATTTAAATCATTAATCCAAAACTTTATGTCAGGAAACTTTTGTTTTAAATAAATAAATACAGAACCGCCACCCACAAAAGGCTCTCTGAACTCAGCAAAATTATCTGGCAAGTATTCAACAATTTGATTTATTGCTTTTGACTTACCACCAGGATACCGGAGCGGACTTTTAATCATAAAAATGAATACTTAATTGAGGGGCAAAATCAGACTGAGTTGTAAAGCTGGTTGCAACGCTTGTGCCATCTTTTATACTTTAAATTTTATAAAATATAGTTTTGTGCTGTTGATTTATATCAATAGCAATTACCGTGATGAGCGAAATAGTACACGACCTAGAGATTCTTCCTGATTAATTCGCGCATACACTCGAAGACAAGTCAAAACTTCCCCTGGAACTCCTCCACAATTTAGTTGCAGGTCATCTTTAGATAAAGCACAGATATCTGCATATAGTCCCGATAATTGACGAATCCGCACTTCATAACCTGCTGCATTTGCCTGATCAGCAACTTTTTTCAAAATACGTCGTGATTCTTGTTGTAGCTTACCCCACCAGGAATAACGCTCAGCAGGTGGTACAAATACTAGAGAATGTATTGCCTCATCCATGTCAATCCAGGCACGCAAAGTTAACAATGGCTCAGCATTTTCCTCCGCCTTTTGGGTGCGCTCGAAGCGATCGCCTAAAGCGTCAATGTATTGATTTCGCTGTTCTGGTTGGTAATGTAAGGAAATAACATCAAAACCAAAAACGCTCTTTAAGGCATGATGTAAATCTGGGTCTAGTTCGATAAACTTTATACAAACTAGTAGGAACCCAGCTAGTAAATACAAATTTCCAGATTCATTATTTTGGACAATTTCTGAATTTGACAGTGCTTTTTGAGATAAGCACAATCCCTTAGCTCTAACAGTACCTCTAAGTCCAGGGTAAATAATTTCATCTCGAAAAAAGGGCAGTTGATGGAGATCAGAATGATTCTCTATTGCACCAGCCTCTTGAGCCAGAGCTAAAGTACGCTGTCGCCAAGATGTAGCCAAATCCTCTGGAACTCGCAGCAATTTGTGATGAATTTCGTTCCACAAATCTGAGTCAGTTTGGCTTTTTAATGGAGAATTACCCAGATAGTAACTAAGTTCTGGGTCAGAGTCGAAAGCTTCTCGAAGGCGACTTAGTTTTAAATCATTTGACAGTGGTATATCTTCCCATCCAGAGTCTTGTTGTAGAGGTGCAATCACACTAGGTTGTAATAGGCTATGAAGTTCTTGCAGCACCTCATCACATATTTCAGATCCTGGATCTAGTGGAAATTGTGTGCGAGCCTGATTTAGAGTTGCTTCTAATCCGTACAGGCTAAACCGCAGTAACCGAGCTAACTCTGAGTTTTCTATTTCTAATAGCTGACGTAGATGCTGCATGAATATCACTTTTTCTTTTTATCTCACGCATCTTTCCGCAGGGTAGGCGCAAAGCGAAAGCGTTTCTGGTGGAGTGAACAGACCCGGCGGAAGCCGTCGCTCCGACTTCTCTCTACGTGAGGAAAGCTTTAATGTATGCCGCAAAACGGATCGCGTTCTTTATCGACTTCGTTGGGTTGCAACTCTAATTCAGTGTAAAAAACACATCCCTCTTGCTTGAGGCATTCTTGATTTTTCGATGTCCAGTAGGGCACTTCACCCGCGTGTATTCGCAGAATGCCTTGGTTATCGAGAGTCACACGATATTGGCAAGGATAATCTGTAGTAATATCTGGTTTACTGAGTGCGCCAATTCGGATCCATTTTTTGGTGTTGGTTTCGGCATCCGTTTGATAAACATAAAAAGTGTGCTGACCAGTTTGCGGAAAATGAGGCAATAAGTTACTAATTAACCCGCTTCCTGGTTGGGGTGTACCATCGCGCAGATAGTGAAATTCTTGAAGCGATTTACTATTATCATTCCCTACTTCAAATACTAAATGATAGGCATGTGGTTGATCAACGGTTGCTGATTCAATCACATTGATGGCGATATCACCATCATTCAAGTCTTTGTAGGGGCGTTCAACTGCAATGTTCCACTTCAATTTTCCATCAGCAAACAAGGCTGATGTTTCTTCTTTACCGAAAGCTGCCATTATTGCTGATCCCACATCAATACCAGGAACGTCAATCAAATAATGGGGATTTCCTTGACAAAGCAGTACACTAAACTGAAGCGTTTGATCAATCTCAAATTGGACTTTAATTTTTTTGAGAAACTCAGACTCATTTACTCCCAGTTGCTCCATGAGGTTTCTGCCGTCAAAACTACCCCAAAGTCTTAAATCTCCATCTTCGTAGTCCTGACGGTAAATGATGTTGGTCAATTGTATACCTTGCCAAGCAGTCCGAACTTTTGCTACCGTTTCCCAGGGTGCAAGTTGGTAAAGTTCTTGTCCAGCCTTGAATATTGACAGCAAATCGTTGGTTTGGGTTTTGCGTTTGAAGTTGCAAGGCAAATAATAAAAAAGATTTTTGACATCAATTTCAAGTTGATTAGCTCCCTTACGCAGTAATCCCTTAGATTCTTCGGGATCGAACCTCAGTCTTCGCAACTTCTCTGCATAGCAAGCACCAGCGGATGTGGCTAGCTTAGTAAATTCCAGCACAAAGGTAATGCGTTCTGGATTCCAGACAAAATATGGAGAGTTGCTAAATTCTTGGTAGATTTGGCGCTGTACTAAATCGAGATTGCAAGTTTTGCCAGACAGAATTAACCAATCAACTTTTTGGGAGTTTCTCAAATCTTTGGTAGTATCTTTATAACGTAAGCGACTTTCCATTAGTCCTTTGGCAATACCGATCGCTTCTTTAATTGCTGAAGAGGCGGCCCGTTCAAATTGCGAACTATCTAGAGTAACGCAGATATTATTTGGATCTTTAACCTGTAATTTAACACCATTTTGGGTGAGTAGTTCTGAAATTTGTTGCTCACAAAGAGTGAACGTCAACTGAGAATCATCTACGGTTGATTGCCCAAGTTTGAGCTTAGCTGCTTCCGCATAATCCCAGAGAGTATAAAAGGTTTGCAGGCGTTGGGGTGCTTGTTGCCAACGAGTTGGCAATACTTTTTCGGCAGTATCTAAGGCATCTTTATAAGCAACGTCACCTTCTGGATTCTCTCTGTCTAGACATTTTAAAAGACTACCACTTTGAAATTGACCTTGTTCTAAGAAGCGCTCGTTTAACTCTGAGTTAATTAAATCTTCTAGTGCATCACTTTCAATATCACCTGTTGTCACTGCTGTTAATAAAAAGTCAGCGATCGCTACTTTCAATAATCTCAAAATTCGTAGTGTAATTAACTCACCACCTAATTGTAAATGACCGGATGAACCTAATAGTTTCGGTGTCAGTTTATAATAGCGTCCCCCTAAACCTCGGTCTTCATAATCGGTAAAAGTAGGGGTTTTATCTTCCAAAGTAAGTTCAATCAAAGCTAAGTCTGTTGTTCCCCCACCGATATCCAAAACGAGAACATTTTGTGACCATTTGTTCCCTTCTTGACGACAACGGGTTTTGAATGACTCAATACCAATGTTGAGATTACCGCCAAATTCTCGCCACAAAAAGAATATCGCTACAGAAACGGCTTCGTCATAAGCAGTTTGCACATCGTCAATCCCCAACTGCTCAATCAATTCCTTAATTTCTTTACGAACAACTGGTGGGGCAACAGTTGGGTAGGTGACAACAGCTGTTAAAAAATCTCCCTCAGAAAATCTGCGTCGTGCTCGTTGGCGGTAGTCTTCAGTTAACTCGATGAGATGTCCCCAAGCTCCTTGGATTAGCTCGTTAACAGTAATTGTCTGTTCTGCACCATTTAAAATAACTGGAAAAGAACGCTCCTGTCCAAAATAGCGTTTGGGTGAGTGGTGAAATCTGCTGATAATTTCTTTAATTGAGCTGCTTGTGCTTTGAGCGATCGCTTTTTTTCTATTGTCTCTGGCTTCTCTACCCATCCGCAGTTTTAAGTCCGCTAACTTAAAAATTTCCAACTCGCTGGGAATTTCTGTGTCGCGGCGATCAATATCCAAAACAACTGGGATGAGATTTTGGGACTCTAGGGTAGGGACACGGAACACTTCATGATATATCTGGTAAAGTTTTTTGCTGACAGCACGGCGGAACCGCTCGCTGTTACCCAAACACAGTTCTATTTGGCGAATTGTTTCCAAAAATCGCTCTTTGTTATCACTTTCAAAAACTTCACTCAAGCAACTGGGTTCTATCTCCAGGTTTTTGCTAATATCAGCGATAAACTTTTCCCATTCACTATCACTAACATCTGGTAAAGCCAGAGAGGCTGGAGAACTCAGCCATTGAGCTAAGCGATCGCGCAACCGGATTTCTTGTTCTTTGGGTAAAATTTCTGCGATCGGTACTTCAATCGGATCGAAAAGTGTGACTGTAGAATTCGAGGTTCCAAAATCTAAAGCAAACCATCCCGGAAACCTTTTTTTTTGCTGCTCGCTTGGGTGTTGATCACTATGGTTGTTGAGTTTAAAAGGGTTCATTGCAGTATCCGTAAGCGCAGAATTCATTAAGTGCTATGGGAAGATAAGGAAAGTATTACTTGATGATTTGAGCCATAGATAAACACGAATTAATTATTGGTCTGTGTGCATCTGTGGATTAAGCTCAAAGCATCTACTTTTATCAGATATTTATTAACAGTTTTTATCCAACCTATAAAATTTGCACCTACATAGAAATATCTGAGTAAGAAATAGTGACAATTTCTGAGAGAATCTGCAACCAAGTAGGAATTGATATTTCATCTGGAGAGTTACCCGCTGCCAAATACCTCAACAAGGATTCTTCTTTTGATAGATTTTGCAAACTGGGAATAATTTGATCCAAAATACCTTCTAATTCTAAATTAACTTGCTGATTAACTTCACTAACATACTGCACAAGGTGGAGACTAGCGCTAGCAGTAATCTCGTCTCGTAGCCGTAGCACTAAAAGTTGGTGGTTGTTAGCTCTGGATAAGCCTTGACTTCTTTCGGGTGCCCAATCGAAGATTTGACCAATGTTGTGTTTGTCGTTTTGACGCGCCAAGGGGAATATAATTTCGGATGCGATCGCTTGATCTTTGCTACTGATTTCGGAGATAATTGCTTCTTTCCATTGATTAGGATCGCAACCCAAAAACAACTTATAAAATAAATCGGCTGCTTCCAAACCAAATTTTTCTTCGATATCTTGTTCCATTTCTGGGTAGAGAATTGCATTTAAATAGTCGCGTTCTTGAGCTACATAATTTGATAATTTGTTCAACAAGTCTAAAACTGCTTGACGGATGCGATCGCGGGCAAAACCTTCTAGTTCTTTAACGGTTTTTTCAAATACCTGATAGAAATCATCACTCTTTGTAGGCAGAGAAGTATTGACTCGGTTTCCTCTGTCAAATAGTTTGCCGGCTGCACCTTTAGATTCTGTAAGAGCGATCGTGCCATTATTAGCTTTATTGAAGAGTAAAGTCCACTGATTCCAATTAAGTATTCTAAAAATTAACTCATCTTTGACGACATCGCTAACAACAATTCCACGTTGGTCTTTGAGCGGTTCTTTTCCTAAATCTTTTTGAAAGTTCCTGTAGATTTTATCCAAGCTTTCGACTACAACGGACAACTCAATAAAAGCTGGACTGTCTGCTGTTGGTATGCCTTGCTCGTGAATTTCTTCTATGATGTTTTTCAAGTTATCTTGTTGTTGTCGCACCTCATTAGCAGCTCTACAAGTATCTTCATACAGTTGCTTAAAACCGTGATTTGCTACGTGGTTTTGAATCAACTCTCGTAGCTTACTAATCCCACCGTCTTGAGCAAAGTAACCTAGTTGTCTGCCAAGATGGCTACGAGCATCAGATTTCAGCAGATGTTCGCTTAAACGTGCCCATTTTTGTTGTAACCGTTTAGACCGATCTAAGTAATCAGGATAGTCCAGGTTAGCCAAAAACTCTGGTGAGCCTGCTTTGACTGTACTAGAACGTTTTGCCAAATCAGCCAGTCCTAACAGTGGCGACAGGAGAACGATGCGGTCTTTTTGGGTTGTAAACGCACTTGCACCATCAATAATAGTTTGTAAAACTTTCAATTTTTGGAAAACAGTCTCTTCCTGCAAAGGATTATCGGCTAGGCTATCTTCAATCAGTTGATCTAGTTCTCGTTCACCACCCTCACTGTCTAAGGGTAGTTGATCAAAGCGACCTATACCAACCAGAATTAAATCTTTGAGGTCTTGTCCTGGTCGCTGCTGCTGCATCATGGTAAAAATTTTATTAGCGCGATCGCTTCCGGGAGATTTGCCATTCAGTAGTACCAAAATCGTCTGTACTTCTGCTAGCTCCCGCAGTGACAAAAACGTGTCTCTAGCCCCCGAATTAGCAGCCCCCAAGCCTGGAAAGTCTAAGAGAATAAATTTGTCAGCACCTGCAAAATCCCAAATTTCTCGCGATATTTTCACCTCAATGTTTACACGGCGAATCAGTGGGAAGCTATTTTGTAATAACTTTGTTGGTAATCTCTGGGGTGGACTTGGTAATCGGACATGAGTCGGAGGTAAATCCTCAAAGTTCAGAGTTTGGATTGCCATCGGCTGTTCGGCTAGCTGTAAACCTTCACGGGCTGTGGTAGCATCAATCTGGTAGCATCCATCACACATAACTTCACCATAAGAGTGATAAGCGCGAATGAATAATACTAATTCCCGTAGCAAATAACGTAGCTCTAAGTTGTTACTGCTATTCCAGGATTCTTCACACCAGCTAAGAATATCTTTCCAAGAGTTGAGTTTCGAGAGCAGTACAAGCGGAAGTCCTGCTGCTGTTGACCTTCTATTTGCCTCCGCTAGCATGAAGTGCAAGCACTCATTTACTCCTTCGTGAGAAAGATACTCAACTGTAAAATTACTTACTTGGGTTGTTGCAAACCCATCTTGCGGTATGATGTGAATGGCGGTAACATTGCCTGTAGTGGGATTTTCACTCACTGGTAAGGCATCTGCATATCCAATCAGGCTACCTAAAAGCAGGGTTTTCCCACTACTAAATTCCCCCATCACACCAATTTTGACTGGCGAAGTAGCAAGTTCTACAGTTTTCTCAGCAGCTTCCCGGAGATCTAGGAGACATTCATCAAGGCTAGCTGGAACCCAATCTTCTTGTTTAGAAGGGTGCTGAGGTATCGAGTCTAATTTCCGGAGGATGAACTCGCCGTACTCTTTAAGACGCTCCAGTTTTTCTGGTTCCATAGAGTAGTTTTTCGCCTAACATTAATTTCTGTGAGCTTTATAACATAAAAAACGCGATCAACAGCCATTAATACAATGCGTTGAAGGCATATTTTGTCTTTCTCTCAGTTCATTTGCTATTTTAGTGCGAGCTGTTTTTATTGGCTCAGACCATTCTAAAAAATCTGGTTTAGGCAGCAACAGTATAAAGCTATATGTGGGAAAATCTTTGACTATCGTAAATTTTGCACTAATACGTAAGCATTTGATAAAAAATTCCACTTTTCTGATGAAGCTGAATTAAATTTGGCAGCAATGCAGCAGTATTAGCATAAACTGATAAATATTTTAAGTAAGAGATTGCGTTCATTTAGCTTCCTTTATATTTATCTACTTTCCGGTTTACAATAAATTTAAAATAAGCTATAAAAGCTTTTTATTTAATTATTATTAATATTTACTCGACTCTGATTATGTTGTTTCCAGACTTTTTAATAATCTTTTACCAGACACGGGCTTACAGACTAGCTATGAAAAGCTCTTTAGAGGAATGGATTTAATCTCACAGGATCAAACTTTTCTTCATTGTTATGATTTGAGTTTTTGATGAATAGACCAGAATAGGCTAGACATGGCAATGCCCACTCTACAGCAACGAATTATGTGCTGTAGTATACTAAATTTAAAATCACCGTCAGCAGCTAAAAATGTAAATAAAACGCTATATATGCAATGAATTTTTCTAAATTATAACCTCAGTAATTTTACTATTATTTTACTAAAAAAAATGATTTAGTATTAATCAAAAGTTAATACTAAATCATTTTTGGTTGTTTTAGATTATCAAGTATAAATCCTACTTTCTCAGATTTACTTTATCAAAATTTTCCGCATAACAGGCAGGTAAAAGTGTTTCCTAAAAGGGTACAAAACTTTATTAACCACATCAAAAACACTAGCAAAACGGTACAGAGAATTGAACCCGTAATGGACATAAGCGAACAGCAAGCCGCGCTGTGCGATCGCCAATTAGCAAAAGTAGTCCTAGACACGACAAATCTAGACTTAGACATTGGAGTTGAGGAACCAACAACTGAATTTAAAAAAACACTGGAGCATCTGCAATCTGAAATTGCAAAACGTCAAGAAGCTGAAGAACAGTTACGCCAGAAAACATCAGAGTTGGCAGCAATTTTGCAATTAATTTCCGGTGTATATTTACGCCTCAATGCTGATGGAATCATCCTGGATTGCAAAGCTGGAAAGACGCAGGATTTGGATAATTTACCAGGAGTTATTCAGGGACAGTCGCTGCTGCAATGCCTACCTGCTGCTGTGGGTATACGCTTCCAGCAAGCAATAAATCAAGTACTGGAAACTAAATCTTTAGTCAGTTTTGAATATACATTACCACTACTACCAGAAACCGGTAATTTTGAAGCTAGATTATTACCTTTGCAAGAACAGCAAATCATATTTCTTGTCCGCCACGCCAGCGACAGAATGCAATCAGCATTGATAGAAAATAATGTTAAATTTTGCAGCATTGTAGAAAACGCCAATAACATTATTTTTGCACTAACGCTTGAGGGAATATTTTCTTATGTTTCTCCTAACTGGACTGATATTTTAGGACATGAGGTTGCGGAAGTTGAAGGCCAATCCTTTATTCCCTTTGTGCATCCCGATGATGTACCAATCTGTGCAGATTATTTCCAAAGAATTTTGACAACAGGCGAAAAACAGAACCCAATTGAATATCGGGTAAAACATAAAGATGGCGATTGGCGATGGCATACAAGTAACTCATCTACTATAAAAGATGCTAATGGCAATGCTTTGTACTTTGTTGGCATTTGTCATGACACTACCGAACAGCAAGCTGCGCTGCGCGAACACAAACAAACACAAGAGGCACTGGCAGAACGAGCGCGATTAGCGGATTTTCGTGCGGATGTAGATGCTGCTCTTGCTCAGAGTCACAGCTTACAGTGCATGATGCGCCGCTGTACTGAAGCTTTAGTCAAACATATTGATGCCGCATTTGCTCGCCTCTGGATACTGAACAAACAAGAGAATGTACTAGAGTTGCAAGTCAGTTCTGGAATGTACACCCATATTGACGGGCCTCATAGACGCGTGCCAGTAGGACAGTTCAAAATTGGTTTGATTGCCCAAGAATGCAAACCCCACTTGACCAATTTTGTATTGACAGATCCACGAGTGAGTAATAGAGAATGGGCACAGCGTGAGGGGATGGTTGCTTTTGCAGGCTATCCCCTAATTATTGAAGGTGAAATTGTAGGGGTTATAGCTATGTTTTCTCGGCAAGCCGTAACGGAATCTACTTTCATCGCCCTAGAATTTGCTGCTCAAGATATTGCCATTGGCATCAAACGCAAACAAGCCGAAGAAGCGCTAATAAAAAGCGAGGAGCGCTTTCGCCATCTTGTGGAAACTACCAACGATGGGGTATGGGAGTTAGATCGCCAAGGAGTTTACACTTACGTTAGTCAAAAAATCCGTGACATTTTGGGGTATCAACCAGAAGAAGTACTAGGCAAAACGCTCTTTGACTTAATGCCACCAGCAGAAGCAAGCCGAGTCAAAAAACTTTTTCAGGATCTAACTAACTCCCAACAGCCTTTAATCAATCTCGAAAACAAAAATCTTCACAAGCACGGACAATTGATTGTTCTGGAAACCAATGGAGTTCCTTTCTTTGATGCATCCGGCAATTACCTGGGTTATCGCGGCGTTTATCGAGATATCACCGATCGCAAACAAGCAGAGGAAGCTTTGCAAGCTCTCGTCGCCGGAACAGCTGCGGTGACGGGCAAAGAATTTTTCTCTGCCTTAGTGCGTCATTTAGCAGATGCTTTGGGAGTCCGTTACGTCGTTCTGGCAGAAAGAATCGGCGAAGATCTCAGTAGGGCGAGAGTTTTATCATTCTGGGCTGGTGACAAGCTCTTAGATACTTTCGAGTATGACCTACTAGCTGACACACCTTGCGAAATTGTGTTGCAAGAGGGGATGCGTCTCTACTCCTCTGGTGTACAGCAACTATTTCCTCAAGACAAGGACTTACTGGCGCTAAACGTAGAAAGTTATTTAGGAGCGCCACTTGTGGATACATTCGGTATATCGATAGGTCATCTTTGCGTGTTGGATACAAAGCCGATATTGCAAGAGGAGCGCTGCAAAGCTATTGTAAGTATTTTTGCCGCCAGAGCCACAGCAGAACTACAGCGCCAGCGCACGGAAACTGCCCTACGGAAATCAGAAGCGAAATTTAGAGCGATCGCCCAGCGGGAAGCCCTGCTTAACCGTCTTGCTAGTCAAATTCGAGCTTCCCTCGAACTCAACTACATTTTAGAAACCGCAGTGCAGGAAATTCGCAACTTATTCCAGATTGCTCGCTGCGCTTTCTTTTGGTATCGACAAAACACTGAGCTACCCTACTGGGAATGTGTATATGAGGCGAAAAACTCTACCTTACCCAGTCTACTGAAAGCTCAAGCAACTCATGTAGAAGTTGAACTAATAGCAACAAAAACCTTGAACAGAGAAATTATCCGCATCGATGATGTTAATCAGGAAAGCGATGGCATCGCCCAACAATTTTTGCACGATTTTGGTTTCACCGCCTTTATGTCACTGCCTGTACACACTCAATCTGGTGAAATTGGAGCATTTAGCTGTGGTTACTGTAGTGGCGTCCGGCCCTGGCTAGACAATGAAGTGGAGTTACTACAAGCAGTTACAGATCAACTAGCGATCGCTATTGACCAAGCTAAACTTTATACACAAAGTCGCATAGCTGCCCAAACTGCCCAAGAAAAAGCACAGCAGCTACAAGAGGCTTTGCTAGAACTTCAACAAACCCAGGCTCAACTAATTCAAACTGAAAAAATGTCCAGTTTGGGACAGTTAGTAGCAGGTATTGCCCATGAAATCAATAATCCCGTCAATTTCATCTACGGTAATATCAGCCACGCCAGTGAGCATGTCAGAGATTTGCTGCACTTAGTAGAACTTTATCAACGCTACTGCCCACCAGTACCAGAAATTAAACAAGAAATCCACACGATTGATTTAGATTTTCTTAGCCAAGACTTGCCCAAAATCCTAGATTCTATGAATATGGGAGCCGAACGCATTCGGCAGATTGTCATGTCTTTACGCAATTTCTCTCGTCTAGATGAAGACGGCATGAAGCGAGTAGATATTCATGAAGGCATTGATAGCACCTTACTGTTGTTGCAAAGTCGTCTGAAAGCTAGACTAGAACGTCCCGAAATCCAGGTAATCCAAGAATACGGCAACCTGCCACAAATAGTGTGTCACGCCGGACAGATGAATCAAGTATTTATGAATATTCTCAGTAATGCTATTGATGCCTTGGAAGAGTCAATAGTCAACAACCCTACACTATGGACTATGGAATGTGCCCTGCGGGGTGAGGCTCCTACGTCGCTACCGCCAGTCGCTCATGGGGAGCCACCCCCTTGCGGAGGTTCCCTCCGTTGGCAAGAGTGGCGTGGAAACCCCTTTGGCGCTGGCTCACTTTTGACTAAACCACAAATTCGTATTCGCACCCTTGTCCAAGAGGAGAAGTACGTAGTTATTAGTATTGCTGATAATGGTTTAGGGATGACCGAGGAAGTATGCAACCGTCTCTTTGACCCCTTTTTCACTACGAAACCTGTAGGTAAAGGCACTGGTATGGGATTGTCAATTAGTTACCAAATTGTTGTTAAAAACCACCGTGGACAACTCCAGTGTATTTCAGCACCCAGAGAGGGAGCCGAGTTTATAATCACAATTCCATTACAGCAGCAACTTTCATGATCGAACTTGAGGTGCATTTAACTTGCAGTCTTGTTGGATAGAGAAGTTACAAGTAAAAACCCGATTAGATTAATCGTGTTTGTCTGTTTGGAATTACTTGCTTTATGAACTACCCACAGTTGGCTTCGCCTGAACTGTGGGTTTCTACATCCCTCAGTTCGTTTTTAGCAGAGACTTCCACAGATTTTTGACGCTTCTTCGCTCCCAGTTGCCGCATACTACCCGCAGTTTTACGAGTGTTGACGGTAGAGCTAGGTAACTCTGCGTCTGCGAGGCTTGTTCCAAACCCCGGTAGACTTCCTTTTGACCAGCAGAGCATTACTTCGGCAGCAGCAATATCTCTATCCTGACAATAACTACAAACACCACACTTATGCACTCGGACATCGAGTGTTTTCTTGTGTTGGTGTCCACATTTAGGGCAGGTTTGAGACGGTTTTACCAGACGGGTTGGAACCTCTACAAATACACCACCAATCTGTTTTATTTTGTATTTGATGGTACTGCGTAGTATTCCAAATCCTACATCCAAAATAGATTTGTTTAGACCCGCTTTTTGCTTCTTATGCTTGCCTTTTTTAGCTTTACTAGTCATGTTTTTGACAACTAGAGTTTCGGTTGCAACGAAGCTATTACTGCTGACTATTTCTGCTGCAACTTGGTGTACCCAATTCTGACGTTGATTAGCGACTTTTCGAGTCAGCTTACTAACCGATGCTTGGGCTTTTTTAAACCGCCTAGAAGCTTTAATCTTCTTCTTTCTATTTGGCGCACGTTTGCGTCGTTTGTCCTTAGAAGCTTTCTTGATTAGATGTTCTGCATTCCTCAAAAACTTAGGAGCATCTATTTGTTGATGATTCTCGCCATCAGTGATTGATAATGCAGAATTACACCCTAAATCAATACCAACAGCACCGACAGGTAAAATTTCTGGCTTCAGAACTTGGTCTAAAACGTCAACCGTAATAGATGCGTACCATTTCCCATTCCGATAAACGATAGTGCAAGTAGTTGGTTTACCCCAATATTTAGCCTGACCACGCATCTGAATACGCCCAATCTTAGACAAATTGAGATACCCGTTCTTGAAAAGTTCTCCGGGGGGAGTATCCCCCCGGCAGACTTTTCGCTTTTCACCATTTGACTCTACTTTAAAACCTGCACAGTCTGGATAAGTCCATCCAGAATAATGGCGAATTGACTTGAATCTAGGACGTTTACCTAAACCCTTGAACCAACGCTCAAAAGCAAAGTCAACACGTTTGAGAGTGGCTTGCAGCGCATGACTTGGGAGTTCTTTGTATTCTATCCAGACATCCTTGAAAGCTGGCAAACAATTTTGTTGCTCAAAATAATCAACCTTATGGTTGAATATTTTATATTGTGTGAATCTGTTATTGACTGCGGCGTTATACAAGTCTTTGTGTAACTTTCGATGATACCGTAATGCTGTCAAGGTTTTATCGTTGGGGTATAGCCGAAAAGTCATTCGTCTTGTTGCCACAGCCTAATCACCCCCCTGTTTTGTTTACCTCTGTGTGTATACAATTAGAGTAACACTTATTCTGGTAATTACATGTGGCTAGAACGGAAAAAGTTATAGTGAGACTAACTAAGCAAGAGAAGGAAAAAATAGAGAAGTACGCAAAATATTTGGGTGTTTCAATGTCTGAAATAATCCAAGATTATATAAAATTATTGCCAAATAAAGATTGTTGACTCCGACGCTCGTTCCTCTCTACGAGACGCTGCGCGAACGCTACCGCTTCGCTATCATGTATCCATTCCCTTATCAACCAGAGGTTGATTTTGGTCATAGATACAATCGTCGTCAACCGCTATCCTTCCCCACCCTCAGCCTTCGGCTGAGGGTGGGGACTGCCGCGATACGTTCAAAAAAACAATTTAAATCGTGCTAGCTGGTTTTTGATCGCTTCTGTCAAAATTTTATTTAGTTCTTTACTGTCTTGGAATTGCAAAATTTGCTGCGTGGGTAAGTCAAAGGGAAATTGCCCATCTAAATTCTGGCGTTGCATTTGTGCTAGTAAAATTTGTTCAGAGCGCTTGCTTTGGATAGCATAGCCAATTTCAATACAGACATTCGGACTAGGAATCAGTTGAGGAGTTTCTTTGCCATCAATGCTAGTAATGGCTGTGGTGTCTGCAATAAATAACAAACTCTTACGAATTTTTCGCATGATGGTTTGGTTAAGCCGTAGAGGAGCATCACTAGGGCGATATGATTCTACTAATGCTAAAGGAAGACGCGATCGCAAGTTTAAAGTTGCCAAACCTTTTTGCAGTTCTTCTCTGAGGACATCACTAGCTACCGCATACTCAGTTTGATGGCACAAAAAAATCGTTGGTTCCAACTGAGCTAACAATGCTTGCTTAGTGAAATAAATTTCATGACTTATCAAGTCAATGTTAGCTACACAATAGCCACCACTACCTTCAATATAAAATTCAATATTTTCCCCTTCCAGATAGCGAGCAAACCAAGTTGATTTCTTAACTTCGTCACTTTCTTCCAAAAAGTCTGCTCGCAACCCTGACTTCAGCAAACTTTTTTTACTGAGGCGAATATCTGGCGAACGTTTTTCCAGTTCCGGGATCGGCTCATAATCCTGAACATACCATGCTCTGAGCGCAATAATTGACATAAGGCGCTATTTCAAATAAATGCTATTCAACTTCTGTATAAGTTTACATCCAGAGGAGGTCTAAGCTCGACTTTATCCAAAATTAAGAACTCGGCTTTCTTGATTCGGCAAAACCCCTGGCTTTTTGGCAAATACTTTTTCCACATCACTGATTTGCGCTCAAGTCCAAAAACTAAAACTACCTTTCCACAATGCTTTTAGCGTCGGGTTTTGGGTTGCGTAAAAATGGATAAAGTCGAGCTAAGAGGATGTTTGAAAAGTATCGGGCGAATAGAATTCGCTACTACACAAAGCTTAGTCCACCTACGTGGACTAATACAAAATCAAGGGTTTTTAACCCACGCAGGTAGGTAAAGTCTCGTGTAGCCGCGATTTCTAGTCGCCCGGCGAGTAATAAAGTTGCTGGGTTTTGACGAGACAGATTTAAATTAAACGAGGTTTGAGGGGAATCTCAATCCAGAACTCTGTACCTTTCCCAGGTTCTGTGATGCACTCCATTACTCCACCATGCTTTTCTACAATAATCTGGTAGCTAATTGCTAATCCTAGCCCTGTACCTCTACCCACAGGCTTAGTAGTAAAAAACGGGTTAAAAATTAGCTTTTTCACTTCTTCAGTCATTCCAGGCCCATTGTCAGCAATGCGAACCAATATATGAGAGTTATCTACTGAGATTTTAGTAGAAATCCGAATGGTAGGGATTAGGGAGGGGCAAGAGTAAGGGGGGACAATAGGAGGGGAGGAGGGAGAGAATTCTTTAGTTTCTTCCACTCTTTTACTCTCCAACTCTCTCACTTCTTCTTTATCCTGTATTAGAGCATCAATGGCATTACTGATAATGTTCATAAACACCTGATTCATCTGTCCGGCATAGCATTCTATTAGTGGCAAGTCGCCATAGTCTTTGATTATTTTGATGCCAGGAAACTCAGCATTTGATTTCAGTCGATGCTGCAAAATTAGTAAAGTATTGTCTATGCCTTCATGCAAATCAGCGGGCTTGTATTCAGCTTCATCCAAGCGAGAAAAATTGCGTAACGACAACACTATTGAGCGGATGCGATTGGCTCCTACTTGCATTGAATTCAGGATTTTTGGTAAGTCTTGTACCAAAAAGTCAAAATCGATCGCATCAATTGCTGAGCGAATTTCATGTTCAGGGTGAGGATAGTGTAACTGGTAAAGTTGCAGAATTTCCAGCAGTTGCTCAGTGTAGTCATTGGCGTGACAGATGTTGCCGTAGATAAAGTTAACAGGATTATTGATTTCGTGGGCGATACCTGCTACCAACTGTCCCAAGCCAGACATTTTTTCAGTATGAATCAATTTCGTCTGTGTTTCTTGGAGTTGAGACAAGGTATGCTCTAGCTGTGCAGCTTGAGTTCTGGCTTCAGTTTCCGCAGCACAGGTTTGTTCGTAGAGTTGTGCTTGCTGAATGGCGATCGCTGCTTGATCTGCTAGCTGTTGCAACAAATCAATTTCCACATCCTGCCAATTTCTAGGAGCTTCACACTGATGGGCAATCAGTAATCCCCATACTTGCATACCGATGTTTATAGGGACTATTAAATTGGCTTGTACTTGCAGACTCTGCAAAAACTCTTGATGACAAGCACTCAAGCAATCGGTTAATACATTGTTAATTGCTCGAACTCTGCCTTGAAAGTATAGACGAGTATACTCATCAGGGAAGCATTCTGGTAGCGCTTTTTCTCCCAAAACTGACGACCAGTTGCCATTGATTTCTTCAACAACCACCGATGCACTCTCTATTTGGAAAATCAATACCCGATCTGAATTGAGCAGGGGGCGGACTTGCTGCACGATGGTTTGCAGAGTAGTTTGCAAGTCTAATGTACTGCGGATTTGGTCTGTAACATGTTTGAGTACTTTGGTAAGCAGTAATGATTGTTCAAGTTCAGCAGTTTGCTCTTGCACCCGACATTCTAAGTTGGTATTCATCGCTTGTACCTGTTTGTACATTTGCTGCTGCTGAATTGCCATTGAAAATTGAGAGTATAAGGCTTGTGCTAGTGAGATTTCTTCCGACTTCCACTCAGAAGCTTGCCCCTTTTTTTGCTCTCGCCAAACCTCAAAGGAAAGCTGGGGTAGCAATTGGCGCCGACTATCGTCACATTGTCCTGCCCACAAGATTTCCATGTCAAATTCAGAGCGAAAAATGCTCAACACACCGATAAATTTTTCGCGGGAATGTAGGGGAATTGCCATGATTCCCCGAATCCGAGTCGGCTGAAATGCTAAAACCAAAACTCGCAAACGTGGTTCTTTATAAAGATCGGTAATTGCCCAAACATTACCTGGTTTACACTCAGCTATCCAGTCTCGCCACACGGGATGCTGTTCGATGATACTATTTTCTAATTCGTAGGGTAGTGTCGGCTGGATACCCTTCGTGTATAGGTCTTCGCTTTGTTCAATGTAAAGTCTGCCACCTATTGCGCTGAAGGCAGTAATGACTTCTTCTAATGCCTCCTGCAATTGGATTGTGGGCAGTCTATGCAACAGTGTGGTTACTTGGTTAATAGTGGTTTCTAGCTCTTGCTTGGTACGGGCCTCGGTGAGTAAGTTACTTTGAGCGATCGCGATCGTTACTTGATCAACAACTTGCTGCAATACATTCAGTTCCCGCTTCAAAATCCTTCGTGGTTGGCTGTGGTGGGATACCAACAATCCCCATAATTCAAGCTTTGCTGATTGTCTCGGATCGCGATGTAAAATTGGCACTACTACCGAAGACTGCACACCCATCGCATTTAAGTATTGAATATGACACGGGTCTACCTGCCGATATCGGATATTCTCTGTTTGTAAGCTTTCGCCAGTTTCTTCTGACTGTGGAGGCGATAGCCCTATTTTTCCACTAGCCACATCCACAATTGCACGTTGCCGCGCTGACACAAACATCTCTCTGGACTCTGGGGGAATATCATCCGCCGGGAAGTGCAACCCCAATAGGGATGGTAGTCGTTGCTCACAGATAGATTCAGCAATCACTTCACCGCTACCATCCATAGCAAATCGATATATCTTCACCCGATCTGTACCCAAAAATGTCCGAACTTCAGCAACGGTAGTCGTTAATATATCTTGTAGTTCGAGCGATCGCCTGATCTGTTTGATCATCCGGTGCAGTAAATTTTCTTGGTCTAAGCTTTGCTGCAACCCCTTTGGTTTTTCAGTAAATGTCATTGCTTATGTACACCACAACTGAATAATAATTTTTTTATAATTGTCTTTGATGAAAATTTGCTATTTAGAATCAATTAACTTTATAGTCTTAAGTTAAGAAAATTTTTATTAGTTTTGTGATCAATCTTATATTCTCAATTTTAAAAATATTTCAGTAAAATTACTCAAATTATTGCCTCATATCTTGCCTTATATTAAAGATGTTTTTTTTGTTTTCAAATTAATTAAGATTTATTGTGATTAAATAAGTAATTATTTTTAATTTATTTAAAGCTTGTTGTTTGGGGAAATGACAACATTCCCCACTTCTACTAATTGATAATTAAATGTAGTTATTTTAATTGGTCTATTCGGAAATTACGGACAATGACATTAGCTTGCGAATTTCTTCACGCACACTCATGAGAATTTTACCGAGATGGTTATCACCGGTTTTACTAGCACCACAGCCCCAGAAATAATCAGTTGGGGAGTTTTCTACTAAAATTTCGTCTTCTGTAGTCAAAAGAACTTCTTTAATCTCCGTATGGGTGAGAAATTTTTTAAGTACAGCTTCTCGCATAACTTGAGTTTTGACTAAATCCCAGTCTCGACGACATTTACGGGTGCTACAACGTCCTAAAGCAGCAGCTTCTTCTGGGGTTGCAGCAGCATGTATGAGCGGTATAATCACTGCATCTACGCTGCCCACAAACTTTTGTGCTTGATAATAATGCTCAACTGTTGACCAGTAAGTTCCCTGGATATGGATACTGTGAGGAGAAAAGTTAGAAAAACAGCCATAAGGCTGCCAAACTTTATAAAAGTAAATGGCCATTTGAAAATTGCTCTTTAATATATCAATTTCACTCTAGCCGAGTAGGGAAAGTCTTAACCAACTTCCTAAAGAGTAATCTGACAGCTTTGGCTGCTATTTTCATCTTCACCAGTTTGACAGGACAACTAGCAGTTTTTTCAGTATCTAATTGTTGACCATACTCAGTGCTAAGTCACTGAAGTTCAGTGTACGCAAAAAAAAAACAAAGGAGCGTGGAGGGTTTATGAGGCTGGGTTCCATGTACCGTGGAAGCTGTGGGGGATGACGCTGGGTAATCCGAGTTTGCAGACGGGTTCTTCGTCCAGGCGATCGCTATCAAATACCCAAACTTCACTACTATGAGTATTACCATCGTAGACAACGATGATTACCCAACCTTGTTCAGGATTTTGGCTGTCTTGAGCGTGGATGGGTTCGGAAGAATAGCGATTTTCTCCTAAGTCTGCTTCGGTGAGGGTTCCGGTTTTGTAGTCAAAACGAGCGATCGCCTCAAATAATTCTGTGTCTATATCTGCTCTTTGAGGTAGTAATGATATGTAAGTATAACGCCAAGGCTGCCCAACTTGCGATCGCTGCACAACTGGAAACTCACACTTGCGGTTAACAATTTCCTGGGTTGCTGTCACTTTACCAGTTTGCGGATTGAGATGCACTTGCCACAGCGTCCCTTTAGCAACTGTGTGCGTTTCACCAGTAGCTACTTCTCTGAGAAACTCATTAGTTTGGTGAAAGTCGGAATATCGCACCACGTCCAGAATTATCGAGCCGTCTTGATCCTCATAGCCATTACCAAAATGCCACTGGAACCAGGGTTCGGTTTCACCGCGACTAACTAAGGATAGATTTTCGCGATCAAAGATTAACACTTGGGTTGCTAACTGAGGTTCCCACAATAAAGCTTTACTTAAGGTAGTTAGACCTAGCAAAGTTGTCAGTATTTTCATCCGCATTGGTGGAACAAAGAACACCAAATACTTTTGAGTCAGAACAAAATCATGTACTACTGAGTAACGATCTAGCTTAAAGGCGGTTTTTTGGACAATTTTACCAGTGCGTTGGTGCAGCCCGCCGTAGGCATCGCTCTTATAAAGATTCAGTTGTATGGAACTTCCTATACTGACTCCAAAGTTAAAAATCTCGCCTGTGCGTAAATCGCGCTTGTAATGAGCCGAATAGGATAATCCATTGTCCAAAGCACCTAAGTCATCTAATCCTTTAGTTTCTAGAGTTTGCAGATCTAGAGCATAAGGCTTGGTTGCTTCCCACAAAGCCAAAAGTTTATCAGGTAATGCCAACACTGAGGTATTAGCTGCGTTTTTTATCTGCTGATTCCAGCGCTTCCAGATTGGCCCTGAACTGTGCGTACCATAAACGTTGTAGAGGAACTTATCGGCTTTAGTTTCAGCTTCGTATTCTGCTGTTTTTACGTAGCGATAAACTCCAGTAGCTCCTGCATCGGTAAAATGAACGCCGAGAATTGCTCCATCCCCATCAAACCAGTGTCCCACTCGGATACCGCCGCGTTCTAGCCGTGCAGGGCCATTGCGGTAAAGTGAGCCACGTAAGCCATCTGGAATTTTGCCAGAGATAATTGGGAGCTGAGTAGGGGAAAATTCTTTTCCTGGTTGAGCGATCGCACCAGCCCAAGATCTTTTTGTTGACTTTTTGCTAATTGTCTGCATATCAAATGTGCTGTTATAAATATAGGGCACGCGTATAACTGCATTCTACTATTGTCATATTTGTTGCGATTAATTAATAATGCCTCTAACTACAGATAGAGACGTTGCCAACGTCTCTACAGGACAAATTGTTTTATCCCAAGTAGTCAGAAACAGAGGTAATATTATTCATTGTCTGAGCTAGCTCATAGTAACGAATACAAACAACCAGTAAATTGAAGTTAATCAACATTTGAAGTGGTTTAAAAGACTGTGATTAGTCAACAAACAATAGATATCATTAAGTCCACAGCACCTAGCTTGAAAAAACACGGTCAGCAAATCACAACTCGCATGTATGAAATCATGTTTCGGAACCATCCTGAAATCAAAGAACAATTTGATATGTCTGCTCAAGCAGATGGTTCTCAGTCTACAAGATTAGCTACAGCAGTTTATAGCTATGCTACTCAAATAGATAATCTACCTGCTTTAAAGTCGATGGTTGAAAAGATTGCTCATCGTCATGTGCAGACAGATGTTTTACCAGCACAATATCCTATTGTCGGAGAGAGTTTGCTACAAGCAATGAAAGATGTATTGGGAAAAGCAGCTACAGAAGAAGTGATGTCAGCTTGGACTGAAGCTTATGAGGTATTATCTGAAGTTTTTATTAACAGAGAACATGATATATACGAGGTTAATTTGGATAAAATGCCCCCCATTAGCAAATAAGGTATAGTAGTCTAACTACGCGATCAAAATCTCAGATTCCCAACTGATTAATCAGCTGGGAATCTTGCTGTTTACGTAAAATAAGCTAAAAACCAACCACCTAAACTCCCTCTTTGTAATACTTATGTACTATAAAATTGCGATCGCACTGTGCCAGTTGCGTAAGTCCTATATAAAACAAGTAATCAGCCGTATATTTAACGCGGATCTCCCGGTTTTCAGATGATTTGTCACATCCTTTAACAGGAGCTTTTCCACCAACCGTATTAATCCGTTGAATCCAATTTACTTGGCGAAAGATACCATTACCTTCATGCGATCGCGCCTCTAATAATAGCCAGGGAATTGCATCGTTTTGCGTTACATCTGCCTTAGATTTCACTTTCGCTACAACTTTGCTACCATCTTTAGCTTCCCATGTCGGGCCTGTATAATGCTTGCCTAAATCTTGTCCTTGCTCATTCAGCAACAGAGCATCGGGAGCCTTAAGCGTCCACTCATACTGCTCAGAGTATTCTGATTGCAGTTTGCAGACATAGATTTGTGCGCCCTTGGCAGATACTTTCCAAAGAAGCTGCTCACCGTTTGGAACTTTTATACTGTCAGGTATAGCAGTCACATTTGCTATGTTTTGGGCAGGCTGCATAGTTGCTTTGGTGATACTTTTTGGAAGAATATTACACCCATTCAGCATGAACAGGGAAAAAACGAGGCTGACATTAAGCTGAAGAATTTCACAACGAGTAATTGACATAATAATTTTTTCTTCAACAGTAAATTGTTACATCTTCACCGCATTCGTTAGCTAAGTAAGAGAGAGATTTAAAACGAATTTCAATGATCTGTTCATAGAAAGGATTCAGTTTACAAAGCGGTGGAATGTAAGCGATCGTGCGACCAAGAAGCTTAATTTCTCGTTCAAACGGACAACTAGCAGGAATCATTTTACATAACAATCGAGCCATCTTTGGCTGGCAGATTTCTAATGATTCAAGCCATTGTTTGATGGGAAACAATAGGTCAACTTTTTGAATTGGAATTAAGAAATTCATCTATTCATCCTCAATTATCATAGTCTCATTGTAGAGGTTTAAAATAGGATAAACTTCTGAATAAGGTCATGGATTGACCTCAACTAAATAGGTAATTTATCTATGACTTTCGTTAGTCTAAAACTATGTTTTACTATGACTTTTGTCATGCACCTTGAGTAAATATAGAAAGTGATAAAAAATCTCCTCAAACTAGAAAAGTGGGCATTGTCGTTAAAGCGCACAAAAGCATAATAGGACTTACGCAACTGGCACACAAGGCTTCTGGTATAAGAGTCAAGGGTCAAAGGTCAAGGGTCAAGAATCAAGGTTTTTTGGACTTTTGACCTTTGACTCTGGACAACCTCTGGCGTTAAAAATA